>NZ_LEKM01000155.1 GCF_009761375.1 Ursidibacter arcticus
CATTTATCTGACCGTTCATTTAAATAGATGTGATGGACAAAATAGCAACAAAGATTATTTCTCTGTTGCTATTTCTTCATAGAATAAACTAGAATTTTTTGCTTTGTAGATTTACATAAGCAAGAATTGCGACTAGAACACCTACTGGAAGCAATAAATCAGTAATTGAACCATCATTACCCCAAATTAAGTTAGCAAGAATAACTAAGCTACCGCCAATCGCCCAAGCAATTGTTGTTGGTACAGACCAGACGATCATTTGTTTTTTAACATCATTAATTCCCATCATTCGATTAACAACCCAGAATAAGCTGTCATTAAAGTAACCAAAGAATAATGAACCCATAGTAGCAGCTTGAGCAGCGAGTAACATATTTACACCAGGTATTTGAGCTAAAATTGGAGCGGATATAGATGCGGCGGTAATCATTGCAACAGTTCCAGACCCCTGAATGAATCGAACTAAAGTTGATACGATAAATGGAATTAATATTGGTGAAATTGGTAATGCAGCAACTTGTTCTGCAAGCTGTTTACCGGCACCACTATCACGTAATACGGCTCCTAATGCACCACCAGCACCTGTTACTAATAAAATAATACCTGCTGTTTTTACTCCTTCTTCAAGATGAAGTGCAGTTGTGTTTTTATCAGCTTTTGGTAGTAAGGTATATACCGCTACTAGAACACTAATTGCTAGTGCAATCATTGGATGCCCAATAAAGTTAAAGAATTGGTATAAAGAATTTTCTGTTAATGCTGGATTCTCTTTGGTCATTAAACCTAAGATAGCTTTAATAAAGATTAAACCTATTGGTAATAAGATAGGTAACAATGATAAGCCTAAGCTTGGTAACTCTTTTTTCTCACGGTTTTCAATATAATCATCGTATTTTTGTTTTAACTCTTCTTGGGTAAACACTTCTTGATTAAAGGTTGGATATTTTTTGTCTAGCCATTTAGCATATAGAACAATACCAATTACAGGAAGAATAGCCATTGCCATACCAACTAGTAACATTGCTCCAATATCTACACCAAATAATCCAGCAACACCTAATGGACCTGGGGTTGGTGGAACCGTATGGTGAGTAACAACTAATCCACCAGCTAAAGCAACACCTAAGGTTAATAATGAACGTTTACCGTTCTTCGCTAGTGCTTTTGCTACTGGGTATAAGATAACGAATGCAGAATCAACAAAAATTGGGATACTTACTACATACCCTGTAATAGCTAATGCCCATTCTTCTTTCTTCTTACCTAAGAATTTAATGAAACTATATGCCATTTTCTCGGCTGCGCCCGACACTTCAAGGATGCTGCCCATCATAACACCAAGTCCAATAACAATACCGATACCACCGAGAGTACCTCCAAAGCCTTTAGTAATAGCACCTAAAGTATTATCAACGCTCATACCACCAATTAATCCAGCGATAGCAGAAGCAATTAACATTGCAATAAAAGCGTGAACTCTTGTTCTAAGGACTAACACCACAAGTACAAATACTGCAACTAATAACCCTATAATAGGAACGGGTAAACCAAACATGATGCCTCCTATGACATATCACATTGAATAAATTGTTGAATTACATCGACAAAACATTGATCCATACTAAAACCTAAATCTAATGCTTGATGACAATTGATTTGAGCTGGCCAACTTGCCACAATATTGTTGATATTTTCATCAAAATTAAATTTAACTTTTTCTAAAATATCATTACCTTTTACCTTACTAAGATCGGATAACATTTGTTCAACACTCACTGTAAATCCAGGCAGATTAATCGTATGCCAGGATCTTGCTGGTAAAGATGGTAGCGTTAATGCATGAATGAAATTTTTTACAACCGTATTTGGACTAGAAAGCCATAAATTAAGCTTTTTGGAAACAGGACAAATAGCATCTTCACCGTGCAATGGCTCACGGATAATACTGCTTACAAAAGATGATGCAGCTTTGTTTGGTTTTCCCGGACGAATACAAATCGTTGGTAAACGAAGGGTAATACCGTCAATAAATCCCTTTCTCGTATAATCATTGATAAGCAGTTCACTCATTGCTTTTTGTGAACCGTAAGTAGATTGTGGCGTAACAGCGGTATGATCTTGGATAACATTAGGTAAATTCCCTCCATATACAGCCAAGGAACTTGAAAAAATAAACCGTACTTTAGGGTTATTTTTCCGACATACTTCTAATAAATTGCGAGTAGCTAGAAAGTTAATTTCATATCCTAAATCGGGATCCTGCTCTGCATGGCTACTTACTATCGCAGCTAAATGGAAAATAGCATTTGTTCTAGTATCAATAATTTTTTCTAGCCCCTCTGGATTACGTAAATCCATTTCCAAACAACGTACTCTGGGGTCATTATTAGGTGCAATAGGTTGGATAACATCAATTAGAACCAATTCATTTATGGATAAATCTGAATTAGATAACAAAGTTTTAGCAAGACGTTGTCCCAAGAAACCTTGTCCTCCAGTAATAACAATTTTCATTGTATTCTCCTTAAAATTTCTTGCACTTCAGACAAAAATCGCTTGTTTTTGGTGCATTTGGGTGTTTATAGGGTGCAAAAAGCCCTACCCATGAAAAATAGGGCATTTTACGAGAAATTTTATGTTCTACTTGTAAGGTTTAAACCAGTCTAAACCTGCAACAGTGTCAGAACGTGGTTTATATTCACAACCAATGAAGCCTTGATAGCCGATTTCATCAAGTTTATTGAATAAGTATTCATAATTTATTTCTCCTTCATCAGGCTCATGGCGATTGGGTACTGAGGCAATTTGAATATGTGCAATTTTATCTTTCAAGCGGTCAGTTAATTGAGATAAATTACCATCTACATTTTGTGCATGAAAATAATCTAGCTGAATAAATACATTATCACGATCGACTAACTCTACAATTTCTAATGTATCTAGCTGGCTTTTTAATAAATAATTAGGTTTAACTTGAGGGCTAAGTGCTTCTAATAAAATATTGATACCATAAGGCTTAAATTTCTCCGAAGCATAACGAATATTTTTTACAAATGTTTGTTTGTATAGTTCTCTATCGGCCCCCTCTGGTACTACGGCAGCCATAATATGTACATTAGGGCAACCCAACGCTAGGGCGTATTCTAAGGCAAGATCAATATTCTTATGACTGTCTTGTTCACGATTTGGAATAGCAGATATTCCCCACTCTCCAGCATCTATATTGCCCGCAGAAGTATTAAATAGAACTTGTTGTAAATTATACTGATCCAATTTTGCCTTTAGTAAATCTGCTGGATAGTCATAAGGCCAAAGGTACTCTACATATTTGAATCCTGCTTTAGCTGCCGCTTCAAAACGTTCTAAAAAAGGAACTTCGGTAAACATCATTGTTAAATTTGCTGCAAATTTTGGCATTGTTATTTCCCTCGATTTTCAAGATCTTTAATCTCATTTTTTGTTAAATAGCGAATGTTTTGTCCCTGTAAAATAAAATATAATTTGGCTGTTTCTTCTAATTCTTCAGCATTATCAACGGCATCTACCAAGTCTTTACCCGTTACAACAACACCATGATTAGCTAAAAGAAAAGCTTTTCCAGATAAGGCTCTATTTCCTAATTCTCTTGCAATGTTAATATCGCCAGGGCAGTAATAAGGAATAACTGGTAATGCTCCTACACGCATTACATAGTAAGGAGTAAAGGCTTGAATTGCATTTTCGGTATTTAGATTTTCTAAACATGAAAGTGCGGTTAAATAAGTGGAGTGTAGATGAACAATCGCATTACATTCAGGATTCTTGCGATAAATTTCTAAATGGAAGACAGATTCTTTGGATGGTTTATCACCAGATAACAAATTACCTGCAAGATCCAATACAGATAAACGCTCAGCTTGTAATCTACCTAAAGACGATCCCGTTGGGGTAACTAGGATTCTACTTTCATCTAAACGTACTGATAAATTACCTGCGCCACCGACAGTATAGCCACGCTCAAATAATGAGCGCCCTAAATTCGCCATTTCAATTTTTTGCTCTAATTCCGTCATAGAAACATTCCTTGTGCGAAAAAGAAAAAGTCTTCTGTACCAAAATTTCCTGATTTGAGTGCAAGGAAGATATCTTCATCTAAGGCTTTTAACCAAGGTACGCCAGGTGCAATCTGTTTGCCTATGTGGAATCCTGTAAAACCTAGCTGCTGAACAACAATACTCGAGGTTTCTCCACCTGCAGTAATGAAATTCTTAATTCCTTCAGCTTTCAGTTTATCTGCCAATTTTGCAAAAGTATGTTCGATGGACTGACTAGCAACATCTGCACCAAATTTTTGTTGAATTTCTTTTAATTTCTCTGGAGGAACTGTTGCATAAACGATTGGTGCAAACTCGCTTGATAAATTATTTAAAACCCACTGAGCGAGTTCTTCTGCATAGTGAGAATTAGATAAACTTTGCTCAACATCTAAATAAAAGTGCGGTGCGTTTTCTGAATATTTAGCAACTTGCTTATTTGTCATGACCGAGCAAGAGCCTGACAGTATTACAGTCTTGGCTTTTGGTGGAGTAAAGGCATTCTCACCTTTTTTTCCTCCACTAATTTTTGCTGCCATATAGGCAGCAAGCCCTGATCCACCTGTTACTAATTTCATATCCTTAGTTGTTTCTGCAAGTACAGCTAATTGGCTATTATCTACAGAATCCACAACCGCATATTTAAATCCTTGTTGTTTTAATTCAGAAAAACGTTTCTGAACAAACTCAGTACCTTGCATAATATCAGAATAAGTAACAAGCCCAGTTCTGCCTTTTGCCTGCATATCCATTAAGCGTACTAAGTTAGCATCTTTCATTGGTGTGATTGGATGGTTCTGCATTCCAGACTCATTAAGCAAAACATTACCCACAAATAGATAACCATTAAAAATGGTACGCCCATTAATCGGAAGTGCAGGGCAAATCACTGTAAAATCTTCATTTAGTTCTTTAAGCAACGCATCTGTAACAGGACCAATATTTCCGTTTTCAGTACTATCAAATGTTGAACAATATTTAAAATAAAATTGAGTGCAGCCATTATCTTTTAGCCATTTTAGAGCACTCAAAGATTGTTCTATCGCCTCATTCACTGGATTAGAACGAGATTTTAAGCTAATGACGATGGCATCTACTTTGTATGTCAATGATGAGCTAGGTACACCATTCATCTGTACTGTATTTAAACCATTTTCCACTAGGAAACTAGCAATATCACTTGCACCAGTGAAGTCATCTGCAATAACACCTAACATCCTATTTCTCCTGTTTCTTTGGTAAATCAATACCATTAAAAATTTTAATTACCGCACTATCATCTTCTTTTCCGTAACCCGCATTACTTGCTTCGGTAAACATATTAAAAGCGGTGCTTGCTAAAGGTAATGGGAATTTTAAGGATTTAGCTGTATCGGCAACTAACCCTAAATCCTTAACAAAAATATCGACCATTGATAAAGGTGTATAATCACCATCAACAACGTGTTTCATTCTATTTTCGAACATCCAAGAATTACCTGCTGCATTTGTCACAACATCATACATAAGTTCCAATGGGATATTGGCCCTAGCAGCTAGTGCCATCGCTTCAGCCCCAGCAGCAATATGAACCCCTGCTAACAGTTGATGAATAATTTTTACAGTAGATCCCAATCCAATATCTTTACCAATGTTATATACTTTACTTGCTACGGCATCTAGTACAGGTTTTAGTTTGTCAAAAACATCTTGAGAGCCTGAGGCCATTATTGTTATTTCACCTTTTATTGCTTTAGCTGCTCCCCCTGACACCGGCGCATCCAACATAACTAATTCAAGTTCTGTTAATTTTTGTGAAATCTTCTGTGCATCTTCAGCAGACATAGTGGAAGATACCATCACAGGAGTTCCTTTTCTTAGATATCTAGCGATGCCATTTTCACCAAATAAGGCAGAATTTGCTTGGGTAGCATTAACAACTAAAATAACAACAGCATCTAGTTTGTGAGCAAAAAGATTTCCATTGCTACCTATGCCAGTTGCTCCGGCAGCTTTCAACTGCTCCAAAGTTAAGGGATTTAAATCGATACCGTAAGTATCTAACCCTGCATTGATACAAGATATTGCAGCGCCCATTCCCATTGATCCAAGACCAATTACAGCGACAGAATAAGATTTATTCATCTATGTACTCCTCTTAATTAAATATCTTATTAATATATTGCTCTTTTTCCGTTATAAAATCTGTGATCAATATCACAAAATTTAACAATTTGTTATTTTTTGTTAAATTTTGTGATGAGAGAAAATAGGGATATAATTGTTTAAAATGGTTATTTCTAGAAAAATCATATGCTTATTCCAATAGAAAGACAGAAGAAAATTTTAAGTTTAATTGAGATGAATGGTGTAATGAGTATTTCTACACTTGTAGAAATTATCGGAGTTTCTCATATGACCATTCGTCGAGATATTCATAAATTGGAACAATCAGGGAAAGTAATCTCCGTTTCTGGTGGAGTACAATTACTTGAAAGATTAATTACGGAGCCGACAAGAGATGACAAATCTCTACTATATTATGTTGAAAAAGCTAAAATAGGAAAATTGGCTGCTCAAATGATTCTTCCTAAATCGACAATTTATCTAGATGCGGGTTCAACAACATTAGAAATAGCTAAGGAAATCGTAGATAGAGAAGATTTATTGGTTATCACAAATGACTTTGGTATCGCTGAATTTTTAATGCAATATGGGCGATGTGAACTTATGCATACAGGAGGTAGGGTTTGTAAAGAGAATCGTTCCTCGGTCGGAGAATTATCTGCTCAATTTTTAAGAAATATTTCGATCGATATGGCATTTATATCCACATCATCTTGGAATCTGCAAGGAATAACAACTCCCGATGAGAATAAGATTCCTGTAAAGAAAGCTATTATTGAGTCTAGTCAAAAAAATATCTTGGTCAGCGATTCATCAAAATATGGAAAAGTAGCAACTTTCCTAGTGTACCCATTGGATGTTTTTGATCAAATTATTTGTGATCATTCCTTGATATATAATGTAAGAGAAAAGATTATATCTATGAATATTGAATTGCATTTGGTGTAATTCAATTAAGGTCAGAATAGTTTCCTTCTGATAGGGAACTTAGTTTCTATATAATCAAGAGGTAAATTTTTTTGCAAATTTATCAAAGAAACCTACCGCTTAATTATTTTCCTTTCTAATTATGTTTAATTCTGCCCGATTTTCTATTTTTTGATTCAAATCGGGCAGTCTATAAATTCAGAAATTGATTATTTTTGTGAGTTTTATCACAAAATACCCTCTAATCGCGTAAATAACCTTTGTTTTAATACCTTTTTATTTAAATATATTGCTGTTTCTTATTAAGTCTGCGTAAGTTTATATATTAACGGCTGGAGGCAGTATGACCATAGTGAATAGCAATGTGCCGTTGCTCTCAATGAAAAATATAAGCAAATCTTTCGTTGGAGTACAGGCTCTCAAGAATGTTCAACTAGAGCTTCACAAAGGTGAAGCCCACGCATTGATGGGGGAAAACGGAGCTGGAAAATCCACTTTAATGAAATGTTTGATTGGTGTTTATCAAGCTGATGAAGGGGAAATTATTTATAAAGGGAAGAAGGTAAATTATTCTTCTGTATTAGAAGCACAGCACGATGGAATAAGTATGATTTTCCAAGAATTAAATTTAATTCCGCATTTAACTGTTGCTGAAAATATATTCTTTGCTCGTGAACCTGTTAATTTTGGTATTGTTGATAAAGCCAAAATGAATAAAGATGCGGCTGAATTGCTCAATATGTTTGATATTGACGTAGAGCCTACCGATTTAGTTAAAGATCTTTCTGTTGCTCGTCAGCAGATGGTTGAAATAGCTAAAGCACTTTCTTTTGATGTTGAAGTTTTAATTATGGATGAGCCAACTTCAGCTTTAACCGAAAAAGAAATTGAGAAATTATTTGAATTAGTTCGTCGTTTAAAAGCGAAAGGAGTGTGTATTGTTTATATTTCACATCGTATGGATGAATTAAAACAAATTTGCGACCGTATTACGATTTTTCGTGACGGAACTTACGTCTCTAGTCATCATTTTGATGATATTACAATGGATGAAATCATCACAAAAATGGTTGGGCGTACCTTAGACAACCATTTCCCACCGAAAACCGCTCAAATTAGTGATGAAATTCTATTATCCGTAATGAATGCTGAGCGTTATGGTGTTTTTGAGCCTCTTAATTTTGACTTACTTAAAGGAGAAGTTTTAGGTATTACGGGGTTAGTTGGTGCAAAACGAACTGAGCTTGCAAGAGCGATATTTGGTGCAGATCAGTTAGATGCAGGTGAAATTTATGTGCGTAATAAGAAAGTGGTGATTCGTGATCCGTCAGACTCAATTAAGGCAGGAATTGCTTACCTTTCCGAAGATCGCAAGTTAAATGGTGTCGCAGTACGAATGAGTATTCGTGAAAATATTACTATGGCATCAATGGACAAAGTAACCGATCAGCTTGGTGTGATTTCTCACACAGAAGAATTGAAAGCCAGTGATACTTTCATTAAGAAAATGGAAATTAAAACACCAACGCCAGAGCAACTTGTGAATAATTTAAGTGGTGGAAACCAACAAAAAGTCGTTATTGGTAAATGGTTATTCCGAGATGCGAATGTAATGATTTTTGATGAGCCTACTCGTGGTATTGATGTGGGGGCTAAGTATGCAATTTATCAACTGATTGATGAGCTTGCAGCGAATGGCGTGGGAGTTATTGTTATTTCGTCTGAACTTCCTGAGATCCTAGGTATTACGGATCGAGTTATTGTAATGCGAGAAGGACGTATGACAGGTATGTTAGAAACGAAAAAAACAAATCAAGAAGAGATTATGCAGTATGCCACTGGCGTAAAAAATATGTTTAGTCACGAATATAAAAACTAAGGAGTAATCAAATGAACGATAAATACAAAGATATGCTACGAAAAATGGCAGCATTAGCAGGATTAGTATTGTTAGTTATTTTCTTTAGCGTGACTAACGAATACTTCTTTACGTCAAATAATATTATGACAGTAGGGTTACAAACTTCAACCATCGCCTTAATTGGTATTGGGGCGACCTGTGTCATTTTAACAGGTGGAATTGATTTAAGTACAGGCTCTGTTGTGGCTCTTTCAGGAGTCGCTGCTGCTATGATCGTCAATGCGGGAGTTCCAGTACCTATTGGAATGGTATTTGGTATTTTAGTTGGTGGGATTTGTGGTTTGATTAACGGGATTTTAGTCACTCGAATGAAACTTCCGCCATTCATTGCTACACTCGGTATGATGATGGTCGCTCGCGGTTTGGCTCTTTATGTAACGAATGCCGCCCCTGTATCTGGGATGCCAGAGTCTTTCGCTGCTTTAGGTAATGGTGCTTTATTTAAAATTGTAGAAGAAGGCTCGAATGGTTTACCTAAAGTTGTCTTTGCTGGCATTCCATACCCTGTGATTATTATGATCTTTATTACTGTCCTATTCACATTTGCTCTGACAAAATTAAAAGTAGGGCGTTATATCTATGCGATTGGCTCCAATGAAGAAGCCGCACGTTTATCAGGTATTAAAACTAACGTAATTAAAATTTATGCCTATGTTGCCAGTGGTTTACTTTCTGGTTTAACAGGCGTAATCCTTGCATCTCGTCTTGTTACCGCACAACCAAATGGTGGGGTTTCTTATGAATTAGATGCAATTGCAAGTGCAGTAGTCGGGGGAACATCGTTGATGGGCGGTGTGGGTACAATTCCTGGCACGTTAATTGGGTCATTCATTATCGGTGTACTCCGTAATGGTTTGAATATGAATGGCGTATCATCGTTTGTACAAATGATTGTTATCGGTTTGGTGATTATCGTTGCGGTTTCTTTAGACCAATTACGTCAATCTAAAAAACTTGGTAAAAAATAATCTGTTGATCCTATAGGAGATTTAACTATGAAAAAATTAGCAATCGTAACCGCAACTGTATTAGGTTTATCAACCCTTTTCGCAGGCTCTGCTTGGGCAAAATCTGATGAAATTGCTGTTATCGTAAAATCAGCGAACTCTACTTTCTGGCAAAATGTGCGTAAAGGTGCAGAAACTGCAGGTAAAGATATGGGAGATAAATATAAAGTTACTTTCCAAGGTCCTGAAGCAGAAACAGCAATCGATGCCCAAGTAAATATGGTTGATAATGCAGTAAATCGTGGGGTTGCAGGTATTGTTCTTGCTGCATCTGATCCTGTTGCTCTTGTTCCAGCAGTGAAAAAAGCCTATGAAAGCGGTATTCCTGTCGTATTGATTGATTCTGGCTTAAATAGCGATGGTAAATATTATCAATCTTTCCTTGCTACGGATAATCGTGCGGCAGGCAAACTTGCAGCTGAAAAACTACTCGCTAAAGTAAAAAGCGGTAAAGTTGCTGTGATGTCATTTACTCAAGGTGCAGCCTCTGCCATTGAGCGTACAGGTGGGTTTATTGATGAAGTTAAAGCAAAAGCAGATTATAAATTAATTGGCCCATATTATTCTGATTCAGAAATGGTAAAAGCATTAAACCAAACAGAAGACGTATTAGGTTCTAACCCAGATATTGCGGCAATCTTTGGGGCAAATGAACCAACTGCCGTAGGTATGGCTCGTGCAGTAAAACAAAAAGGCTTTGCGGGCAAAATTGTTGCCGTTGGCTTTGATGGTAACTCAGATCTACAAAACTTTGTACGTGATGGAACTTTAGACGGTATTGTGGTGCAATCATCTTACCAAATGGGCTATAAAGGTATTGATACTATCGGCAAACTCATTAAAGGTGAGAAAGTTGAGAAATTTATCGATACTGGTGTCGTTTATGTTACCAAAGATAATATAGATTCAGAAGAAGCTAAAGGCGTTCTGTACTAATTTAAATAAAATTGCCCTATCGCTTTATAAGTATAGATAGGGCAGTTTAAATTAGTTAGATTAGGATTGGCTTAAAGCACTTAATTGCATAAAGCTTTAAGCCATCTTTTTAAGGATTACACCACAAATCCCACCGCTTGATAGACTTGTTTTAATGTTTCTTGAGCTTTGGAGCGTGCTTTTTTCGCACCTTCTTGATAGATTTTTTCAAGTAGAGCTTCATCATTACGGAAATGATGATAACGTTCTTGTAATTGACTTAACATTGCAGAAACTTCATCGGCTACGGCAGTTTTTAGATGTCCATACATTTTGCCTTCAAATTCAGCTTCTAGTTGCGGAATAGTTTTACCTGTTACGCTTGCCAAAATATCAAGTAGATTCGACACGCCTGGTTTTTCTTTCACATCGTAACGTACAACAGGTGGCTCATCACCGTCTGTCATTGCTCGCTTAATTTTTTTCGCAACCGATTTCGGATCTTCTAATAAACCGATAACGTTATTGCGGTTATCGTCTGATTTTGACATTTTTTTGGTTGGCTCAAGTAATGACATTACTCTTGCCCCTGTTTTAGCAATGAAAACTTCAGGTACTGCAAATAAGGTTTCTGTGATATTACCCTCTTCATCTTTTTTACCGTATAGGGCATTAAAGCGGTTAGCAATATCACGGGTAATTTCTAAATGTTGTTTTTGGTCATCGCCAACAGGTACTTGATTTGCTTGATAGAGCAAAATATCTGCCGCCATTAGCACTGGGTAAGTGAATAACCCTACATTGACATTATCTTCGTGGCGAGCGGATTTATCTTTAAATTGGGTCATACGTCCCATTTCACCGAAATAAGTATAGCAATTCAAAATCCACGCCAATTGTGAATGTTCTGGCACGTGGGATTGAATAAAGATAGTGCTTTTTTCTGGATCAATGCCACAAGCTAGATAGATTGCTAGGGTGTCTAAAGTGGCTTTGCGTAAGGCTTCTGGATCTTGGCGGACGGTGATGGCGTGTAAATCAACGATACAGAATAAGCAGTCATAATCATCTTGCATTTTCGTCCATTGACGTAAAGCCCCTAAATAGTTGCCTAAACTTAATTCACCTGATGGTTGAACGCCACTAAATACGATTGGTTTTGACATTGTTTTTTCTCTTTAAAATTTCGATAAGATAAGCGGTTTGATTTTGGCAGAATTTTTCAACTAATTGACCGCTTGTTTTAATTACGTTTTATTGCTTCGACAATTTCTTCTGCACAGCGTTGTGCAAGTTCACCATCTTCACATTCGACCATTACACGAATAAGTGGCTCTGTGCCTGATTTACGCAGTAGAATACGTCCTTTTCCTGCTAAGCGTTGTTCCACATCTGCGGCAACTGCTTTAACTTCGGCACTTTCAAGTGGGTTTGCCCCTCCTGCAAAACGCACATTGAGTAGCACTTGTGGGAACAGAGGTACAGCCTTGGCTAATTCATTTAAACTGAGCTTATGGCTTGCCATTGCACCTAAAACTTCAAGAGAAGCAATAATGCCATCGCCCGTTGAGTTTTTATCAAGCACAATGATATGCCCTGAATTTTCACCGCCAAGTTTCCAGCCTTTTTCTTTCAGTTGTTCTAGCACATAGCGGTCACCGACATTAGCACGCACAAACGGAATGGCAAGTTGTTTGAGTGCAATTTCAAGGCTCATATTACTCATTAGCGTACCTACAACGCCACCCTGTAATTTACCAGCACGCAAGGCTTCACGAGCAATAATAAAGAGAATTTGGTCGCCATCAACTTTATTTCCTAAGTGATCTACCATAATTAAACGGTCGCCATCGCCATCATAAGCTAAACCAACGTCAGCCCCAACTTCTACAACAACTTTTTGTAAGGCTTTAATGTCTGTTGCCCCGCATTTTTCATTGATATTTAAGCCGTCTGGGTGAGTGCCGATCTCAATTACTTCCGCCCCTAGTTCACGCATTACGTTGGGAGCAATGTGATAAGTCGCACCATTCGCACAATCCACGACGATTTTATAGCCTTCAAGGCTTAAATGAGCAGGGAAAGTACTTTTACAAAATTCAATATAACGCCCAGCTGCATCAGTGATACGGCTTGCACGTCCAAGCTCCGCAGATTCTACGCAATCCATCGGCTGATCAAGCATCGCTTCGATGGCTTCTTCTATTTCATCAGGTAGTTTTTCGCCACTTGCCGAGAAAAATTTAATTCCGTTATCATAATAAGGATTATGTGATGCGGAAATCACAATACCCGCTTCCGCTCGGAATGTACGGGTTAAATAGGCAATAGCAGGGGTTGGCATTGGGCCTGTGAATGCTGCAGATAAACCAGCTGCTGCGAGTCCTGCTTCAAGAGCAGACTCCAACATATAGCCTGAAATACGAGTATCTTTACCGATCAATACCTTTTTTGAGCCTTGTGTTGCAAGGATTTTACCTGCTGCCCAACCTAATTTTAAAGCAAACTCTGGAGTGATAGGGAAAGTGCCCACTTTGCCACGTACACCATCGGTGCCAAAATATTTACGTTCTGCCATAGAAGTATTCTCTTAATCTATTTGATTATTGTTCGATCATAAGCGGTGAGATGACAGCTAAAATTTGCAAAAAATTAGCTATAACCCACCGCTTGTTTTCGTTTATTTTAAAAAATATTGATAGGCTGGGCTATTGCTTACATTCTGGTAGCGATAGCCAAGTTTCTCTAAATCTTGTTGGAATTGAAGATGCTGAGAGTCTGTCAGCACAAAAGCTGCCAAAATATCGCCATAGTCCGCACCGTGAGCACGATAATGGAAGAGGGAAATATCCCAGTTCATCAGCGTTTGTAAGAATTTCAACAATGCACCTTTTTGCTCTGGAAATTCAAAGCTATATAACTGCTCTTGAGCGATAGATGTTGGACGCCCACCAACCATATAGCGAATATGCGTTTTGGCAATATCATCTTCAGATAAATCAGTTACATCATAATGATGTTGCTGTAACTCTTTGATAATTTCTAGCTTTTCGCTATTTCCTGAAATTCTGACCCCAACAAAGATACAGGCTTTATGATCATCTGCGTGACGATAATTAAACTCTGTAACAGCACGATTACCCAAAATTTCGCAGAATTTTAAGAAACTTCCTTTTTGTTCAGGAATCGTGACCGCTAATAAGGCTTCGTGTTTTTCTCCGATCTCACAACGCTCAGAAACATAACGTAGGGTGTGGAAATTTAGGTTTGCTCCAGACAGGATACAAGCTACATTTTTGCTTTGTAGTTTGTGTTGTGAAAGATATTTTTTCAATCCAGCCAATGATAGTGCCCCTGAAGGCTCTGCAACTGCTCGCACATTTTCAAAAATATCCTTTAAAGCAGCACAGATTTCATCATTATCAACTAACACGACATCATCAATATATTGTTGGCATAAACGGAAAGTTTCATCGCCAATCCGTTTAACTGCAACACCATCGGCAAATAGCCCAACACGTTCTAGGTCTATCGGCTCACCCGCTTGTAAAGCGTGGAATAAGCAAGCGGAATCTTTAGATTCAACCCCGATCACTTTGATGCTTGGCATAAGCTGTTTGATCAGTACCGCTACACCTGCTGCCAAACCACCACCACCGACAGGTACAAAAATATAATCAAGCTCGCTTTGCTGTTGAAGTAACTCCATACCAATAGCTCCTTGCCCAGCAATCACTAACGGGTGATCGAAAGGGTGTACAAAGGTCATATTCAGTTCTTGAGCTAATTCAATCGCTTTGGCTTTCGCTTCATCAAAGTTTGCACCGTAGAGTAACACTTCTCCACCAAAGCCACGCACTGCATCAACTTTGATTGATGGGGTATTCTGTGGCATTACAATTAAGGCCCGCAAGCCTAAATGTTTGGCAGAAAGTGCAACACCCTGTGCGTGATTACCCGCAGATGCAGCAATTACGCCAGCGGCTTTTTGAGTAGGGGAAAGACTGGAAATCATCGCATAAGCACCACGCAATTTAAAACTATGCACAGGCTGACGATCTTCACGTTTGATATAGATAGCATTGCCCAAGCGTTCCGACAGTTTTTCCATTTTCTGTAATGGCGTTACTTGAGCAAGATCATAAATTTTAGAGCTTAAAATGGTACGGAGATAATCCATACCACTTTGTAATGATATTTCACTCATTGGCTACATAACCAAATTAGTGTTTATGGCAATGTTCGCCTGCTGTATGATGATGGTGATGATCTTCATCACAACATTCGCCATTGTGGTGATGGTGGTGATGCTCATCACAGCAGCCTTCGTGAGCTTCTTCATAGTGGTGATGATGGTGATGATGACCGCCACAACCACAACCGTGATGTTCTTCATCACTATCGTGACCGCCACAACAACCGCCTTCTGAATGGATATGTCCGTGAGCGATTTCTTCTAATGTTGCTTCACGAGTTGCTACCACTTCAACGCTGAATAATAATTCTTGACCTGCAAGCATATGGTTACCATCAACCACAACTTCATCGCCTTCAATGGCAGTAATCACAACAGGTAATGGACCTACATCAGTATCCGCAATAAAACGCATACCGACTTCAAGCTCATCAACTCCCATAAATACATCTTTTGGTACACGTTGCACCATATTTTCGTTGTATTCACCATAACCTTCTTCTGGTTTTACTCGCACTTCAAATACATCGCCAACCGCTTTACCTTCTAACGCATTTTCTAAGCCGATAACTAAATTATTATGACCGTGTAAATATTCAAGTGGTTGCTCAACAGGTGCTTCATCCACTAATACACCATCTTGGGTACGAACTTGATAAGCGATACTTGGTACAACATTTTTTGCGATTTTCATAGGAATTCCTTAGTTTTAAATAAAATGTGAAAAACGGTATCCATTGTAGGCTTGTTATAGGGGATTTGCAAATTTTCTACATTAAGATACCGCTTGTTGGAGCATAATCTACAGCACTATTATTTTTGATCAAAAATAACAGTACCTGTTGCAGTAGCTGAAATCGTTTCTTTGCCTGCTTCAAGTGGTAGGTTTTCATAGGCTTTGTCCATTGATGCAGCGAAGGCAGATTTTGCTCGGAAGACACTTGGTGCAGATTCACCATTTGGTGTGTTTAATTGTACGCTACTCAGTGTATAACGCTTCGCATTAATGCCTTTTTGAATGACTTCAGCTTTATGTTGAAATTGCTTAATAATATCCAATGTCATTTCATCTTCTAACATTGCCATTGTTTCAGGAGAAACACTAAAATCAATATAGCTAATCGCAATCTTTTCCCCTAAATTATCCAACACCTTCGCCATTGCTTCAAAATCTTTACTTTTTAATGTGATTCGCCCTTCTGTAATCCAGCCATTTACTCTGTTCTTATTATCATAATTAGGCGAATTACTCACACCATCGGCAGAAATCTCAATAGCAGGATAGGCTTTGGCAACTTCAAGTAATTTATTTAACTCCACTGAAACTTCTTTTTTTAATTCCGTTAAATTTTTACCTGATTTATGACTATATAGTCCAACTTGCATTAGATCTTTATCGACAATGCGATTGACTTGTGTCGAAAAAACAAAAGATTGTTCTTTACTGGTTTGTGAAGTATCAGCCAATGCAGGAGCAGACATTGTTGCAACCACAAGCGGTAAGATCGCAAAGATTTTTTGTAACTTTTTCATAGAGAGTTCCTTAAAAAATAAAAACGTCTGTTAGAAAAGAAAGCATTATATCAGACTGATGACAAACCCCAATTTGTTGTATTCAATAAACGGACGCCAGCGTGGCGTCCCTACATAACAAAATAAAATCTGTTATTTTTCAATTGGTTATAACTTTCCTTGTAGGGGCGCCACGCTGGCGTCCGAATGAAAAAAGACTTTGTCAATAATCTGATTATATTAGTTCAATCTTGCACATCAACTACAACGGCTTTATTCGGGTTTTGTTCATCAATTCGCCATAAAATATTATGCTGAGCTAAACACATTCCATAAGTACGCTGGCTAATTTTACCCTGTTGATAAGCAGGACGGGGATCTTGAGCAATCACATCAGCAATGAATTGTTCGGGAAATTGAATACCAAATTTTGCAAATTTTACGCTTGATCTTACCGCTTGTTGAGCGTTGAGACTAAACTCTACCGCCAATGTGGCTTGTGGTTTTTGTTGAGCAAAACCAGATCGAGCATCAGGTTCACTATCGGCGTAAGCAATGTAAGGCTTAATATCAAAAATAGGCGTTCCATCGACTAAATCGACACTCCCTAAAATTAAATTCACTTCGCCTTGGGTGATCTCAACATCTTTTAATTCAACTTTGGATAAACCTAGTGGGTTAGGGCGATGGGTTGCTCGGCTGGCAAAAACACCAACACGTTCATTTCCCCCTAAACGAGGTGGACGAACAGTGGCGTGCCAATGGCGTTCAGGAATTTGATGAAAATGAAAAATCAACCATAAGTGGCTAAACTCCGTTAGTCCCCTTACTGAATCGGGGTGGTTATAAGGTGGCAATAAGCGTAAAATCCCTTTTCCTTCTTGTACTAAATTAGGCTGACGTGGCACAGCAAACTTTTCACCATAGGGGCTTTGGATAATACCAATCGGCGAAAGTGTCAAATTAACGTTAGAATTTTGCATAAAATTGATCTTTTTCTGTTAAAAATCAAAAACCTGATGGCTATTTTGTAATAATATGCCACACTTTAAAAGTAAAATCTCGGAACAGTTTGATTAGTATTGATATGAATAAACACTCAACTTTTGCTATTTGGTTTAGTACCGCTAGACCTAAAACCTTACCGCTAGCACTTGCTTCTATTTTAGTGGGGGCAGCATTAGCACATTGGGCAGACGCTTTTAATGGGCTCACCACCTGTCTTGCTCTTTTAACTACCGTATTACTGCAAATCTTATCTAACTTTGCCAATGATTATGGCGATCATTTAAAAGGCTCTGATACAGCAGAACGTATCGGGCCACTGCGAGCAATTCAACAAGGGGCAATTTCAGGCGAACAGCTGAAGAAATCATTATATGTAGTCGCTAGTTTTGCCTTTTTATCAGGTGTCGTGTTAATTGGTTATTCATATCAAACGTGGCAGGACTTATTAGCCTTTATTGGCTTAGGCGTGGTTGCGATTATTGCGGCAATTACTTATACCGTGGGTAAAAAACCTTATGGTTACTTAGGCTTAGGCGATATCTCGGTGCTTATCTTTTTTGGTTTCTTGGCGGTTATTGGCACATTTTATTTACAAGCTCATAGCATACCAACCATTATTTTATTGCCGGCTTTCGGGTGTGGATTATTAGCGGTTGCGGTATTAAATATCAATAATCTACGAGACATCAATCAAGATAAGGCAGCAGGGAAAAATACTCTCATTGTGCGTATTGGTAGCAAAAATGGACGCATTTATCACCTTCTATTACTAACACTAGCGGTGCTTTCTTATCTGATTTTTGCAATAAGTGTTTTGAACCATTGGTACAATTTCTTATTTTTACTTACCCTACCTTTATTGATCAAACACGCCCTGTTTGTTTATCGCCATAAAGACCCGATTGAACTGCGACCTTTACTTGGACAAATGGCAGGACTAGCGTTACTGACAAATTTATTATTTAGCTTAGGAATAGTGCTTTAATCTAAAAAAAACAAGAGTTAATTTATTTCAATAAATTCAGACCGCTGACAAACCCT
>NZ_LEKM01000156.1 GCF_009761375.1 Ursidibacter arcticus
CCATCAGCTAGTTCAACTTTAGCACCTTTAGCATCAACTTCTACTACTTTACCTTTAACGATAGCACCTTTTTTGGTACCTTCAACAAAGTTAGTGAATGGATCAGAATCTAACTGTTTGATACCTAAAGAGATACGCTCTTTTACTGCATCAACTTGTAATACTACTGCTTCTACTTCATCACCTTTTTTGTAGTTACGAACAGCTTCTTCACCTGAAACATTCCAAGAAATGTCAGATAAATGTACTAAACCGTCAATACCACCTTCTAAACCGATAAAGATACCGAAATCAGTGATTGATTTGATTTTACCTTTAACTTTGTCGTTTTTGTTGTGAGTTTCAGCAAAGTGTTCCCAAGGGTTAGCTTTACATTGTTTTAAGCCTAAAGAAATACGACGACGTTCTTCATCTACTTCTAACACCATAACTTCAACAACATCACCAACATTTACAACTTTAGATGGGTGGATATTTTTATTTGTCCAATCCATTTCTGAAACGTGAACTAAACCTTCAACACCATCTAAAATTTCAACGAAACAGCCGTAGTCAGTTAAGTTAGTTACTTTACCTGTTAATTTGCTGTTTACTGGGTGATTTTGTGCAATAGCAGCCCAAGGATCTTGACCTAATTGTTTTAAGCCTAAAGATACGCGAGTTTTGTCTTTGTCAAATTTTAATACTTTAACAGTAACTTCATCACCTACATTAACCACTTCACTTGGGTGTTTAACACGTTTCCAAGCCATATCGGTAATGTGAAGTAAACCATCTACGCCACCTAAATCAACAAATGCACCGTAGTCAGTTAAGTTTTTAACTGTACCTTTAACTTCAGAACCTTCAACTAAGTTCGCTAATACTTCTTCACGATCTTGGCTGCTTGTAGATTCGATTACTGCACGACGAGAAACAACAACGTTGTTACGCTTTTGATCTAATTTGATTACTTTAAACTCTAAAGTTTGACCTTCAAGGTTTAATGAATCACGTACTGGACGTGTATCAACTAATGAACCTGGTAAGAATGCACGAACACCGTTTAACTCAACAGTGAAGCCACCTTTTACTTTACCGTTTACTAAACCAACAACAGTTGCTTGTTCTTCGAATGCTTTTTCTAACGCAGCCCAAGATTCGTTACGTTTAGCTTTTTCACGAGAAAGTTTGGTCTCACCGAAACCGTCTTCTACCGCATCAAGAGCAACATCAATAACATCGCCAACTTGAACTTCAAGTTCGCCTTGTGCATTGAAAAACTCTTCAGCAGGAATTGCTGACTCTGATTTTAAACCAGCATCTACAAGTACATAGCCTTTTTGGATAGCAACTACAGTACCTTTAACAATAGCACCTAAACGAGTTTCTTGACCTTTTAGTGATTCTTCAAATAGTTGAGCAAAAGATTCAGTCATAATTTAATCTTCTTTAATAAAATAAAACGTCCATTTATATCCATTTAAATGGGGTTGATAATAAAAACCTAATCATCCATTACTAGGCAAACAATTCTAAATATGTTTTTCAACATAAGATAATGCTTGTTGAATTACTTCATCAATAGAAAGAGATGTAGAATCCAAA
>NZ_LEKM01000157.1 GCF_009761375.1 Ursidibacter arcticus
GTCCGTAAAAATCATCGTCCGTAAAAATCATCGTCCGTAAAAATTATCGACCGTAAAAATTATCCTTCGTAATAAATAATTGCACAAATAAAAACGGACACATTGTGATCTGATCACAATCTGTGTCCGTTTGGTTAGAGGGCTATAAACTGCGGTTTAATGTGGATTATTCCGCAGTTTATAAGGTTAGATTACGGTGAAGTAATCTTTTTGGATCCACACTTCTGATGAACCTGCACGATAAACTTCATAATTAATACCATACTCGGTTTGATCAGCCACTTTGGTGAAACCAGTAGTATTAACAGTATTGGTTGTATCATGCTTGCTATCTGAAGCACTATCACTTGATAAATCAACTAAACGAGCATCTTTTCCTGCTACTGAACCTTTGCTATTAGAACCTTCAGCAATGAGTTTCAGTTTAGACATTCCGTGAGAGCGTAAATCTACGGCTCTAATATCTATTGCAGAGCCTTCACCCATTCGGATTTCTTCAATGTTGAAGAGATCTTCAGTTGAGAGATGTGTTTTCCGTTTACCATCAAATACAGCACCAGCGTTATTAGTTGGGTGTTTGAGTACGAATACATCATAACCAGCTCCCCCATCAACTTTAGTGCTAAATACAGAGGATGTTGTTAAACCTAGCGTATTAGAGGCAGTAAACTCTATGCGGTCATTTCCCGCACCTAGAGAAATAGCCCCACCATCGCTTGCTCCATTGATGATAACGGTGTCTTGACCATCACCAGTGTTAAGAACAGTTGCTGAGCTATGGATATACTGAATATCAACGTAGTCATTACCATCGCCCATATAGACTTTAGCACCTCCATCAATACCTGTTGCTTTAAGGTAATCATCGCCATCACCCATATTTACAAATGGTGCAGCTTTGTTGCCAGCTCCTCCGATACTGCCCGGCATCATATCATTTCCTTTTCTGATATCGTGTGGTGCGATAATTAATGCGTCATTACCTGCTCCAAGCTCAATTTTTGATGAGCCATCAACAGCTGGACGATTATTTGTGCCTAATGCTCCTTCAATGAGAACGACATCATCACCGCTACCGCCAATTACTTCTGAGTCTATAATACGGCCACCTTTCAGATCCCTAAGTGCTGGGTAGTTATTATTACTCTTCTCACTATTAACCTGAGAGCCATTTGGACTTCCTTGATCTTTATAGGTGTATTGATAGCGTTGGCTAATATCGGCATCTTTGTTCACATAGAGTTTGAACTCTTTATTCCCTGTACCGACTGCCAAGATATCATTTCCGTTACCTAATTTCACAATAGCACCATCTACATTGTTTTCTAGGTTAAGAATATCGTCCCCACCTTGTAAATCAAGTTCAATAGGTTGTTTTCTATAGACATTACCATTAGTAGAGTTCCCGAGTGAACCTGCCACTTTGAGGATCTGTTGGTTATTACCCGAGAAGGCAAAGAGGTGTGTACCATCGCCTTTTACAGAATGAAGACCTGATTGAGCATTTAACAGTTCTTTCAATTTTGTATAACCCGGCTGTTCACGATAACCACCTAACAGTTTTTTACCAACTGCGATATCATCAGGTGCATTAGGAGTACTCACTTCATTCATTGCTTCCGCCAATGATTTAGATGGGTTAGCAACCGATGGTATGCTTGAGCCTGAAGTTTGCGTAGTCGGTTTTGGTGATACAGGATTATTTTCACTTGGTGCTGGGCTTGGATCGTATGCTTGCGGATCCGCTCCCGGTGTGGCTTTAGCCACATCGGAGTAGGTGTAGTATTTACTTCCCTCCATTGGTTGTTTTGCTTTCGCAATCACACTGTCTTTCAGGTTATCACGCAAGGAATCTGCTTTGATCTTAATGGTGTTACCACTGATCTCAAAATCGCCTGTATTGCTACTGTCCGTCCAAACGCCATTCGAGCCTTTCGTTAAACGCGCCTCTTTTGTACGACCGCTTTCATCCACATAAGAAAGCACAATTTCGTTGTGTTTGCTATCTGGTTTTACCGTCATTGAGCCGTCTGATTCAGGCGTTAAAGTTACCTTATTCGGCGTTTTCTCAACGGTGATGTCGGTGCGTTCATTGTAGTTTCTCAATTTATACTCAAAGACGCCAGATTGATCACTTCCTTCAGTGTAAACTCGAACATCTAACTTGTTTCCACCTGTACCCGGTTCAATGGTATCAGCATACAGTTTTATTTCGCTATCAGGTTCATTTTTGAACTCAATTTCCTGTATTGCACTATTACTTATTGCACCTTGAGAAACAATTTTTTCAATGGCTTCTACTTTTTTCAAGTAATCATACAACGGCTTACCATCTGGGCGACCATTTGTTTCAGGCACATCTCCTGAGGTTATATCTTTATAGGCTTTGGACTGACCATTTGTTAAAGATATTTGAATATCCTTGTAATATCCTCTTGATTGTCCTGTGGCTTGATAAAGTGCCTCAACAGTTGCTGGAAGGCTATTTTTGTTTCCAGCCAAACCAGCATTATGCCAAGAGAAATATTGACCATTATTAGCTACCGCATTATCGTATCCCGATTTAGCTGGGTCTAATAACGCCACAAATAACTGCTGACCATTACCACCTGCAACAGCGAGATCGTATTCTTTGCCATCATATTTCACTTTAAAGACCGCATTGAAATCACGAGAAATACGACCCGGTTTGGAAATTTCAGCTCGAATCTTCACATTATTATCATCATCAGATGGATTATCCTGTGTTACATAGAGATAGCCAAAACTGTCGTTTAAGTTATATTTTGGAGTATAGTCACCTTCATCTCCACCAGTGTTACCACTCGCTCCACTTGCTGAACCCGCACCAGTCGCACCACCGCTCGGAATGCCTTCGGCACCGGCAGGTAATGTTCCACTCACGCTTTCCGTATCTGCTGTAGAGATATTGTCATTAATATCAATACCTTTCGCCGTAACTTGTGAATTATCTTTCAACGAGCCACGTTTTAAGGTAACGGTACCATTGTTTTCATCAATGGTCGCAATGTCTTTATCTACAGGCAGATTATCGCTATCCACCAATTTCCATTTGTTTGTGGCGATGTCGTAAAGTGCGGTGATTTTTTCTTTCGTTTCAGCACCTGTTGTCGGTTGAGCTCTTGGCGAGTATTCAATCTCCACTTTAACGTTATCCGTGCCTTTATCTACAACAACATTTCCTTTCTCACCTGCTTTTGCATCAGGTTTATCCGCTGCACTTGGCGTTGCATCATACATACCCGGTGTAGCCGATACTTCAGGTGTTTCTAAACCAGCTTTGTTTGCTGCTTTAGCGGTTACTTCCGTCATATCTTTTACCTTGTCCGCTTTGAGTGTGATCGTGCCTTTGGCATTATCGATATCAAAGTGATCTTGGTTTTTATCTGCAGCCCACGCTTTACCTGTTTTGGTAAAGGTTACTGTTTGCTCATTATCATAGTTATCACGATATTTTACCGTCAGCTTGGTGTTATCCACACCCGGTTTGATCGTTACTGCACCATTGTCCGTTGTGATACTTTCGATTGGATCTACCGTATTTGGTGATGGGTCGAAAGTCGGATCAATATTGTGTTTCGTCACTGCATCAGTTGGGATGTTATTTCCTTGTGGGTTTTTCTTACCTGTTGCAGTGATTTCTTTTGGTGTTTCACTGGTTAAGGTAATGCGACCTGTATTCGGATCAAAGGCTTTAACACCTTCAGGTAAGTTGCCCTCAGTTACGCTTGGTGATGTAATGCTATAAGTATCGTCAGTTTTGGTTATAACGATTGGTGTTCCATTTAAACCACTAATTTCAACCTTATCATTATTCTCACCCGGCGATAACACAACTGTTCCAAAACCTAAATCTTCAAATTTTGGTGGATCTACTACAACCAGTTTTTCAGCTGGGTTATCGTGTGTAGTTGGTTGGTTTTTCTCGTTGATATAACCATACGGATCTTGTGCTTTGGCAATCACTTCACTACGACCATTCACTACGTCTTTTTTCAGAGTGATCATACCGTTTGCTACCGTAGCAATATTTGCTGCAACATTAGGCTGTTCACCTGTTGGTGTTTTTAAGGCATCATCTAACGTTGTTGCATCAGTATGGTGGAGTGTCCAAGTGCCGTTCGGTTGTTTTACTGCAACAATAAATTGCTCATTCGCAACCGTTTCTGAACCGCCTTGTGTATTCACTTTTAAGCCGAGTGATTTTGCCGCTTCAGGAGTTAAGTGGCTTGCATCAAACTTCACTGCAATTTTATTAGCATCAGCCTTTTGATCGTCATTTCCACTATCACCATCTTTATCGGCTACTTCCGATACACTAATGTTAATGTTATCTGGCTGAGTGATGTTGATAATTCCTATAGCATTGTCAGTTTTGTCATCCATATCTGATACTGTGCTTGTAGCCGCTAATTTAAGGTTTTCTTCATTAGTAATCGGCTGCTCTGCTACTGCATTTGGGGTTACTAACGATTGTGCTTTGTCATTAGTACCAACCACAGTAACAAGGGTATTATCTGCTACTTTATCTGCTGGGATACGGTAGTAAACATAGCCATCTTGTCCGATAACTTCGGTGATACCTTCCACAGCTTCACCTGTACCATTATCTTGGGTATGGAACGTCCATTTACGCGTATCTTCATTATACTGTCCATAGATAGTGGTTTCTGCATCTGCTGGTGCATCTGTGTTTCCTTTCGGTAAGGCTTGGATATAGCTCACCGCAAGTTTGAGGTTGTTTTCACCTGGACGGAAGAGAATATCACCTGCATTAACCGCATTTGGTTTTCCTGCTTCACCACTTTCAAAATTAGTGATTAAACGATCTGCCGCATTTGGATCTTTATCATCTGTTGCTGGCTTAGTGGTTCTTGAACCCATTTTCACCACAGGTGCGTCTGCGTTAGCAAATGTGTCGGTAACAATCTTACGGCTTGATGCTGTGTTGCCAGCTAAGTCGCTAATGGTGACAGTAACCTCATCCCCTGCTTTGAGCTTTTTGAGAATCTCAGCATTATCTAACTCTGTTTTATTTCCATCTGCTGATTTTGTAGGTACATCAGCATACAGGTTGTCATTATCCGCAGTTTCACTCCAAGCACCATTTGAATAGGTGAAGGTTGCTACTTTTTCAGATGAATCTGCTGGAGTTTTGACTGTAACCGTCAGTATATCTCCCTCTTTCGGTGGATTTTCAATATCAATAGATAAACCCGGATCCGCTTTTTCAATCTTCTCTTTAGTATCAAAGCCCGTTGGATCTGCTTCTGTTACATTGTAAGCTTTACCATTTGGACTTACTGGTGTTAGTTTCACAGAAAGTTCATCTGGCGTTGTATCCGTACGAGTGATCGTTTCTTTTGGCTTACCTTCTGTTGCAGGGGTTTCTTCCGTACCTGAAATCTTGCCTTTCGTGTAGAAAGTTACTGGTGTGTTTTCCGCTGGTGTTGCGGTCGCACCTGCATCTGGTAATTTTTTCACCACCAAGTCTTTGCTGTCTGGAATTTCTGCTAGCTTGATGTCGCTTGTTTCAGCATCATTGCCCGCAGGATCTCCTTTCGTTACGGTAAAGTTGAATTTACCCAACTCAGAATCATCTTTTTTCCCAACCGTTGCCGTTGCGATTTTGTTACCATTCTTATCGAATAAGCCAACTTTATCGCCAGCTTTCAACTCGTCCGTACCGTCACTATAAACCTCTAGGGTTTGTTGTTTCATCGGTTGGTCGAGGCTTGGTAGATTCACATTTTCAGCTTCGCTGAGTGAAGCGCCTGTTGATTTGGCTTTCACTGTGAAATCAACCTTGTCTGCTGTTGGGATTTCGGTGAGTTTAGCTTGTCCGTTTGTCGGTGCTTTATCGCCAGTTTCCGTTGCTTTTTCATTTTTACTCGCATCCACTTTAGTTAAAGTGAATTCAAAGTTGCCGTTTGTTGCAGTAACTTTCGCAATCGCTTCACCTGCTTTGTTATAAAGCGTAACTTCTGCATTGTGATCTCGTGTATCAACAATCGTACCTTTGATGGTTACGGTTTCCGGTGATTTATCGCCAGCCGCATCCGTATCATCTACTTTAATTTCCTTAATTTCAGGTTTAGTGGTTTGTCTTGGATCTTGTTGAGCTGTAACCGCTTGCCCCTCTGCTGTTTTACCTGCTAGGTCAGTTGAGGTTGCACTTACTGTTGCACCATCAGGAATAGACGTTGATTCAATATGTAATTTATTGCCATCTACTGTGTAGCCTGCTGGTAATGCTGGGTTTGACGTCCAAGCATCTTTACCTTTTGTAAAGGTGATTACTTTTGGTGTTTTATCTGCACTACCTGCTGGTGGGGTAATGGTTACTGCAACCGTATCGCCTTCAACCGCATCCGTTGGGAAAGTCACTTCAACATCACCCTGTTTTTCTGGACCATCTGCAAAGCCGAAAGCTTGCAATCCTGGTGCTGTTGGGTTAGCTGCATCTAACGGGTGATCCGTTGTATCGTTAGTCAATGTAGTTGGGATTGCTGCATCAGTGTTCGGGCTTTGTGCTTTACCTTCTTTTTGTGCAATCGCAGTGAGGTTACCTGTAGTTGGTACTTCTTCTACTTCAATGATTGTGTGATCTGGGTATTTCGCTTTGAGCTTATCTACCACTGCTTTTTCAGTGCCTTTTTTCACTAGTACAGCTTTATATTCACCTGCATCATTCGCTACCAAGCCTTTGTCAGTTGGAACAATTTCAGCACCATTATGAAGGAGCTTGACTTTCGCACCATTTTCAGGGGCGTTATCTTTTTTCACTGTACCTGTTACCACTAACGCGTCAATCGTATTGTCCGCTTTTTCAGCTGTGTCAATCGCATTAACCGTTAAGCTTGGTTCTGCCGTCACTTCATCATATTTTGAAGTATCTTTCTTTTTCTCTGATAAGTTACCCGCTAAATCTTGGGTACGAGCGGTCACTTCCGTCTTATCTTTTACGCTATCCGCTGGGATTTCAAGGTTGTTTCCGTTGATCTTATCTTGTGAAATTGGGCTATCTGCTGGGACTTTCCAACCATCTTGTGCTTTTGTTACCACTACTTCTTGAGGATTGTTACCTTCATCAGTGTAAGTAATGGTGACTTTGTCGCCATTTTTCGCATCTGCCGGCAAGCCTACGGTAACTTTGCCATCACCATCTGAACCAGTATTAATGGTTGGTGCTGGTGGTGGAGTGTTATCGTTCGGATAGCCGCCCTTATCTTTGGACAGGCTCTCCTTATCAGTAGCCTCAGGGTCTGGTGTACCTGGTTGTACTGTTTGTGCAACAGGGATTTCTGCGGTCGGGGCGCTACTTTCCGTTGTTCCGTTTTCGGTTAATTCAGCAATAAGTTTGAATGGTCCTTTCGCTAAATCTGCGTTTGGAATGGTTAAGGTAAATTCACCCTTATCATTTGCCGTTGCAGTTGGCGTTAATATTGTGCCATCTTTATCTTGAACTTTAATCACCGCTTTTGGATCTGCAGTTCCAACGAGTACCGCTTCCGTTGCCGCATTCGTATCAGGGTTGTCTGAGTTGTTTTGTGACTTCGGATAGCCTGCCTCTAACACTGGGGTTCTTACTGGTTCGTCAAAACCTGCGTTCACTGGTGTTGCATCTGTGTCATTTCCAGCAACATCAATTGATTTCGCAGTTACCGCTGTTCCATCTTTTAATTTATCTTCTGGGATAACAAAAGACGGTGCTGTGCTTGGCACTGTTGTAGGGAGTTCATTCGGCACATTTTGGCTTTCTGCAGGGATACGATTCCAACTGCCATCGGCTTGTTTTTCGTAAACCGCTTTAACAGGGTTGTTACCTTCATCAGTAAAGTTAATTTCTGCTTTATCGCCTTCTACCGCATCAGTTGGAAGCTGAACTTTCACTGCACCATCGCCTTTTTCAGCAGGCTTACCTGCATCATCTGTTTTGGTTAAGGTTGGGGCAGTTGGGTCTTGGGTATCGCCTAGGTGATCAGCTGGGTTGCCACCTTCGATCTTAGTGACTTCTTTAGGGCTGCTTTCTTCACTTTCTGGTTTGCTATCTGCTTT
>NZ_LEKM01000158.1 GCF_009761375.1 Ursidibacter arcticus
TTTTAGGGGCTTTATCAATATAACGTTGAGTGTTATTTCTAACACCATTCTTCTTTATATTTTGATTTTTACAAAAAGGACAAGTTTTTTATTCATTTTCAAAAAAGTGCGTTAAAGCCTTATACTATAAGCTCCTAACGCACTTTTTAGCAACTATTTTGTCCATTACGCCGTATTTTAGATATCCGCTGTTAAATCCAATTCCCCCATCGCCCAATCTCTTGCTAATAACGAGCAAAATACGGAAGTTTTGATTTGACATTTTATAATATCTCAATCAAACTAACTAAGTAAACTAAGTTAAAAGGAGTGTAAAATGTCTATTGCTGTTGAATTACAAAGCATCAATATTCACGATGCCAAAACGCATTTATCACGCATTGTGGAAGAAGTTAAGCGTCAACAAACACCGGTGATCATTGCAAAAGCGGGCAAACCACAAGTAAAAATCGTACCTATTGATAATGATTTACCTACTACAAGATTTGGCTTTATGCAGAAGCAAATTGTACCCGATAATTTTGATCGTTTATACGAAGAGGAAATTCTAATAATGTTTAATGGGGAAGCAAAATGAAAGTGTTGCTAGATACTCATATTTTGCTTTGGCTTGCCTTTGATAATAAGAGTAAGTTATCTTCACAATCTATTGATCTATTAGAAGACTTCAATAATGAACTCTATTTTAGCCTTGCAAGCTTATGGGAGATTGCGATTAAATCTTCACTTGGTAAGCCTGATTTTGAAGTGAATGTAGAACAGTTAGAAAAAGGCTTATTGAGCGTGGGTTGTAAATCTTTATCAATTCAGCTTCCTCATATTGTGAAATCTGCTCAATTACCAATGATTCATAAAGATCCCTTTGATAGGCTATTACTAGCTCAAGCTGAATATGAAGGGATCTATTTTTTAACCGCAGATAGTTTAATTGCGCAATATCAGAAAGCATTTATTTTAAAAGCGTAGAGCTAATTTAGCTACCTTCCAAAATTTGTTGTTAAATTAAGTCTAGCCAAATAATTATTTTTACTAAATATATTTTTTATATAGTGGATAACTTATGAAACTAAACAAAACTATTGCACAATTAATTGTTCGTCGGACAATGCAGATTATTCCTAATTCTGTGAATGTTATGGACGAGAATGGAATAATTATTGCTTCTGGAGATGTGGCTCGTTTAAATCAGCGTCATACTGGTGCGATTTTAGTGTTAAGGAACAATCGAGCCATTGAAATTGATGATGAGCTTGCTAAAAAATGGAATTATGAAGCTAGAGCAGGTATCAACTTACCCATTACTTATCTTGGTTCAAATATTGGTGTAGTAGGTATTTCTGGTGATCCGAATAATGTTCGTCCTTATGCTGAATTAGTGAAAATGGCGGCTGAACTTATTGTCGAACAGTCCGCTTTACTTGAGAAAGAACGTTGGGATCGTCGTTATAAAGAGGAATTTGTTTTGCAGTTAGTTAGAGGGGGATTAAGTCATAAACAGATTTCCCAGCAAGCGACTTTTTTTCAACTGGAAGCTAGAGCTTATACTGTTATTCTCATTAAATTACAATCTGCGACAGCCGAAAATCTACAACTTCTTTTAGCTCACTTTGAACACCATTTTTCTAATATAGCTACAGCAGTGGTAGACTTAGATAAAGTTATTTTAATTTATCCTCTTACGCATAATTTAGACGCATTAAAGCGTAGTAAAATACTGTTGGAGCTTATCCCAAACACGCTATCAATAGGGAATTATAGAATTGTAGTAGGTATGTCAGTTTCTACATTGTCTCAACTAGATTTTGCCTATCAAACTGCATTGCAAACATTAAATTATGTGGAAGGAATCCATTCAAAGAAAATATTACATTTCTTTTTAGATTATAAATTACCTGCTTTACTTGCGGATTTTGTACATTCTTGGCAAGGAAAAGAGCTACTAGCGCCTTTTCACACATTGATAGAACACGATGATTGTCGTTTATTGTTAAAAACCCTACAACAATATTTCTTATCGAATTGTGATCTTTCTCACGCTTCTCAAAAATTATTTATTCATCCTAATACATTACGATATAGACTGAATAAGATTGAACGAATAACTTCCTTATTTTTCAATAAGATAGATGATAAATTTATTCTATTCTTGGGAGCAGTAAGCTTAAAGTAATTTGTTATAAAATACAAAAAAACAATAAAATCTCTCTATTTCTTTGGTCATTTCTCTAAGGATTTTGAATCTAAAAATTTAGATAATTCCCTCATATTTATTCTACATTATGAGGGTATTTTTATGGTAACTGTATCTGCTATAGGCGCGATAGTTGCGCTTTCTGTTGCGATTATTTTGATTTTGAGAAAAGTGCCACCTGCGTATGGTATGTTGGTTGGCGCGTTAGTTGGTGGACTAATCGGCGGTGCGGATCTGTCTCAAACGGTAAGTTTGATGATAGGTGGTGCACAAGGTATTACAACCGCTGTAATGCGTATTTTAGCAGCAGGTGTATTAGCTGGTGTTTTAATTGAGTCGGGGGCTGCAAATACTATCGCAGAAACCATTGTGAAAAAATTAGGAGAAACGCGTGCATTGCTTGCATTGGTTATCTCTACAATGATTTTAACCGCAGTAGGGGTGTTTGTTGATGTAGCCGTCATTACTGTTTCACCAATTGCACTTGCACTCGCAAAACGTGGCAACTTGTCAAAACCAGCAATCCTATTGGCTATGATAGGGGGAGGTAAAGCAGGTAATTTAATGTCACCTAACCCAAATGCCATTGCTGCATCTGATGCGTTTCAACTTCCTTTAACTTCTGTGATGGCGGTGGGAATTATTCCTGCTATTTTTGGTTTAGTTCTAACTTATTTCTTAGCAAAACGTTTAATTGATAAAGGGGAAAAGGTTAGCGCAGATGAGGTATCCGTTAAAAATACACGGGATTTACCGACATTCCTTCCTGCTATTGCAGCACCACTTTGTGCCATTATTTTGCTAGCCTTACGCCCATTAGCAGGTATAAAAATTGATCCTTTAATTGCTTTACCGTTAGGTGCATTGATTGGTGCTATTGCAATGGGAAAAACTAAGCAAATCAATCATTTTGCTACTTCAGGTTTATTAAAAATGTCTCCAGTGGCGATTATGTTGCTTGGAACAGGGGCGTTAGCAGGAATTATTGCTAATTCAGGGCTGAAAGACACGTTAATTGAAGGGCTAACAGCCTCTGGATTACCTTCTTATTTATTAGCACCAATTTCAGGTGCATTAATGTCTCTTGCAACTGCTTCTACCACTGCTGGTACCGTTGTTGCTTCTAACGTTTTTAGTGCAACATTGCTTGAGTTAGGTGTTTCGGCATTGGCTGGTGCAGCAATGATTCATGCTGGGGCAACTGTGTTTGATCATATGCCACACGGTTCTTTCTTCCATGCAACAGGTGGAAGTGTGAATATGAATATTCAAGAGCGTTTAAAACTTATTCCGTATGAAACTGCGATCGGCTTGATTATGACTGTTGTTTCAACACTTATTTTCGGTGTATTTAAATTATTCTAGGAGAAATATATGAAGATTGTTATTGCACCAGATTCATTTAAAGAAAGTCTGACTGCACTTGAAGTGGCTACAGCGATTGAAACAGGATTTAAACGAGTTTTTCCAGAAGCTTCCTTTCTGAAAGTTCCAATGGCAGATGGTGGTGAAGGCTCTGTACAATCTTTGGTTGATGCAACAAAAGGCGAAATTTTATCTGTAGAGGTAACTTCACCTCTAGGCAGTAAAGTTCAGGGCTTTTTAGGTGTCTCAGGAGACAAACAGACTGCCTTTATCGAGATGGCAGCAGCTTCTGGTTTACATTTAGTACCTGTAAATGCTCGTAATCCACTCAAAACTACTAGTTATGGAACAGGTGAACTCATTAAATATGCTCTAGATTTAGGGGTGAAGAAAATCTTGCTCGGCATAGGCGGAAGTGCAACAAATGATGGTGGTGTTGGTATGCTACAAGCACTGGGCGTATCATTCCGTAATGTACAAGATGAGGAAATTTCATTTGGCGGTGGGGCATTGTGTGATATTGCAACTATTTCTACAGAACAACTTGATCCTCGTTTAATGAACGTTGAATTTGAAGTTGCTTGCGATGTGAATAACCCATTGTGTGGTGCTAAAGGTGCGTCAGCAATATTTGGACCACAAAAAGGTGCAACGCCAGAAATGGTGCAACAATTAGATAATGCTCTCGCACATTTTGCACATATTGTTAAAACCCAATTAAATATAGATATTGCTGACAAACCTGGTGCTGGAGCTGCTGGCGGTATGGGAGGAGGAGTGTTACTTTTACCCAAAGCTGAGCTGAAAGCGGGTGTGCAGATTATTATTGAAGCCACTGGTTTAGCAAATCTAGTGAAAGAGGCTGATTTAGTGATTACTGGTGAAGGCAGAATGGATGCACAAAGTATCGCAGGTAAAACACCAGTAGGAGTGGCTCGTGTCGCTAAGCAATTTGATAAACCTGTTGTAGCGATTGTGGGTTGTTTACGAGAGGATTACAATGTGGTTTATCAACACGGTATTGATGCAGTATTCCCAATTATTCGCCAATTAGGACAATTAGAAGATATTCTCCAACAAGGGCGTGAAAATTTAATCTCTAGTGCAGAAAATGTAGCAAGATTAATGAAGCTAAAATTAGGATAATTCTTCAATGGTTAGGAATAATAGATAAAAGAGCAGGTAAAACTATCTTAAAGTAATGGAATCTCACACTTTTGTTAATTAAACCTCAAAATTAAGTTGCAGTATGGGGCTAATGTCATCATTAGCCCCACAATAAATAATTTGTGAATAATCACTCAAATTGATTATTCAATCCAAGTAACAACTTCTTCAAGTGCTTTACGAGCTTTTGGTTTGATTTCTTTCGCTCGGTAGCCAAAGGTTGCCATTACTGAAACACCCCATTCATTTGGATCAAAAGCCCCCGTTTCTGCCAAAATTTTGTTTACCGCAGCATAATCAAAACCTTCAATTGGGCAGCTGTCAATGCCAACTAATGCAGCACCTGTGAGCATATTGGCTAGGGCGATATAAGTTTGTTTGCTTGCCCAGTCAAAGAGTGTTTGTTCGCTTTGTGCAATAGTTGTATCTTCTGTTTGGAACTTGCGGTATTTTTCGAAAGCAAAGGCTTGTTGCTCTTCATTGACTAAACCACGTCTAATCATTGAATCTTTGAGAAACGCAGAGTCATAGCGGGCATTCTTTTTCGCGAGAATTGCAATAACGTGGCTTGCATCATCAATTTGTGTTGCCATTCCCCAGCTAACTGGTTTGAGTTTTTGGCGAAGTTCTGGGTTTTGGATCACTAAGAATTGCCAAGGTTCTGAACCAACAGAGCTTGGTGAGAGTCGTCCAAGTTCTAAAATATAGTTAAAATCTTCAGGGCTAATTTTGCGAGTAGGGTCGTAATTGCGTGTAGATGCACGATAATGAAAACCATCTAATACTTGTTGTGGGGTAATATGTGCCATTAGCTTGTTCCTTTTATGAATAAAAAATTAGGGGTATTTTATAGTGGATTGGAGTAGATAGAAAACAGAAAATAGCGGTAGGATTGGGAAATTTTTTTGCAAATCCTACCGCTTGTGGATAGAAATAACTAGATATTTAGATATTCCATAATGCTTTCTGCTGCATCTCGCCCTTCTGCAATGGCAGTTACAACAAGATCTGAACCACGAGTAATGTCGCCTCCTGCAAAGACTTTCGGGTTTGTGGTTTGCTGTTTTAAAAGACCTTGGGTAGCAATTCTGCCTTTACTGTCAGTAGATACACCTATATCCGCTAACCAAGGTATTGAGTGTGGCGTAAATCCAAATGCGATGATAATTGCATCACAAGGAATAACTTCTTCGCTACCTGCAATCATTTCTGCTTGGCTACGACCATTCGCATCTGCTTTACCCATTTGGGTTTTAGCCACTTTGATGCCAGTTACTTTACCTGTGATGTCAGTTTCAATAGAAACAGGATCTGCTTCGATTTCAATCGGTTGGGCATTAAATTGAAATTCCACGCCTTCTTCTTTAGCATTGCTATATTCTTTTCGGCTACCTGGCATATTCAGGGCATCTCGGCGATAAACACAGGTTACTTCGCTTGCACCTTGGCGAACAGAAGTACGGACGCAGTCCATTGCGGTATCTCCACCACCTAACACAACTACTCGTTTATTTGCCATTGATACATAATCAGGAGCATCAAAGCCTAATAATTGTTGTGTATTTCCAATTAGGAATGGGAGTGCTGAATAAACCCCTTGAGCATTTTCATTTGGAATATTGGCTTTTACGCCTTGATATGTTCCAACAGCAAGAAATACGGCATCGTATTCAGAAATTAAGTCAGTTAATAAGACATCTTTACCTACATCAACACCTAATTTGAATTTAATTCCCATTTCTTGAAATATTTCACGTCGGCGGCTCATTATCTCTTTTTCTAATTTGAATGACGGAATACCGAATGTCAGTAATCCGCCAATTTCTTGTTGGCGTTCATAAACAACGACATCAACACCATTACGGATCAGAATATCAGCACAACCAAGCCCTGCAGGGCCAGAACCGATAATGGCAACTTTTTTATGAGCTTTAGGGATATTTTTTACTTGTGGTTTCCACCCCATTTCAAAGGCTTTCTCGGTAATATATTTTTCGACATTACCGATAGTAACCGCCCCAAACTCTGCATTTAAGGTGCAAGAACCTTCACAAAGGCGATCTTGCGGACAAACTCGACCACAGACTTCAGGTAAGCTGTTTGTACTATGTGCTAATTCCGCAGCTTCAATAATTCTTCCTTCGTTGGCAAGTCGTAACCAGTTAGGAATATTATTATGTAATGGGCATTTGTGCTGGCAATAAGGGTTGCCACATTCTAAGCAACGATCTGCTTGTGAGGTTGCTTGTGAGTCGCTAAATAGTTGGTAAATTTCTATAAATTCTGTTTTACGAGTATTAAGCGGTATTTTGGCTGGATCAACACGCGGTAGATCGATAAATTGGTAAACATTATTACGGCTCATTTTTTGTCCTTTGGTAATCACTGCTAAAACAGCTCTCAAAAATTAGTATGAGAGCAATAAGTTATTTACTGTATAACTGCACGAAGTTCATTCACTGTGCGGCGTTTATGCCCGAGTAGTGCATCAACATCATTTGCTTTTGGTTTCACTAATACAAAGCGAGAAACATAGTTCTCCCAGTTAGCTAAAATGCGTTCACCAACTGCACTGTGAGTAAGTTCAACGTGGCGAGAGAGTAAACCTCTCAGATACTCTTGGTGCATTGCAAGATCATTGATAGATAAACCTTCTACTAATTCAGTGTTGATACGGTCTAAGAATTTACCGTCCATATCAAGCACATAGGCAAATCCACCTGTCATTCCTGCACCAAAGTTGATGCCTGTTTTACCTAAAATGGTTACTACGCCACCAGTCATATATTCACAACCGTTATCTCCAATGCCTTCAATAACTGCCAATGCACCTGAGTTACGAACTGCGAAACGTTCCCCTGCACGCCCCGATGCAAACAATTCCCCACCTGTTGCACCATATAAACAAGTATTGCCTGCGATAGTGGCATCTTCTGCTTTAAACGCTACGCCTGTATGTGGTTTGATGACAATACGTCCGCCAGCCATACCTTTACCTACATAGTCGTTTGCATCGCCTGTTAAGGTTAAATTTATTCCCCCTGCAAGCCACACACCAAGGCTTTGCCCTGCTGTACCATTTAGATTGATATTAAATTCTTGTAATGGATTACCGCGGTTTCCATAACGGTGGGCAACTAAGCCTGATAGCGTAGCTCCCACTGATCTATCTAAATTACTGATGTCAAAATCTAAATTGACAGATAAGCCACTTTCAAAAGCACTTTGAGCTTGTGCAACAATGGCTTTGTTTAATAAACCTTGGTCAAAGGTTGGATTAGATTGGGTACAAAAACGGCTACTTCCGTTCGGTACTTTCGGTGAGTACAACAATTTGTCTAAATCTAAACCACGCTGTTTATTTGTTTTACCTTCAATAACTTCTAAAAGATCGGTTCGCCCGATTAAATCAGTTAATTTTTCAACACCAAGTTGAGCAAGAATTTCTCGTACATCTTGAGCAATAAATTTAAAGTAATTGATGACTTTCTCAGGTAGCCCGTGATAATGCTTATTGCGAAGAGTATCATCTTGAGTCGCAACACCTGTTGCACAGTTATTTAAATGACAGATGCGTAAATATCGGCAACCTAATGCGACCATTGGTGCAGTACCAAAACCAAAACTTTCTGCACCTAAAATCGCAGCTTTTACAATATCCAAACCTGTTTTTAAGCCACCATCAACTTGTAAACGGACTTTATGGCGTAAGTTATTTTCGACTAATGCTTGTTGTGCTTCAGCTAATCCTAGCTCCCAAGGCGAGCCGCAATATTTTACGCTCGTAAGTGGGCTTGCCCCTGTTCCGCCATCATAACCAGCAATCGTAATCAAGTCGGCATAGGCTTTTGCTACCCCAGTTGCAATGGTCCCGACACCAGGTAATGAAACCAGTTTGACTGAAATAAGTGCTTTAGGGTTAATCTGTTTAAGATCAAAGATAAGCTGTGCTAAATCTTCAATCGAATAAATATCGTGATGTGGCGGTGGCGATATTAATGTTGAACCAGGCACTGAATAGCGGAGTTGTGCAATATAAGGCGTTACTTTATCTCCTGGAAGTTGTCCACCTTCACCAGGTTTTGCCCCTTGAGCTACTTTGATTTGAATTACTTCTGCACTCATTAAATAAGCTGGCGTTACACCAAAGCGTCCTGATGCAACTTGTTTTATTTTAGAGACTTTTTCTGTGCCATAGCGTTTTGGATCTTCACCGCCTTCACCTGAGTTTGAGTATCCACCTAATCTATTCATTGCAACAGCAAGGGCTTCGTGAGCATCGGGGCTTAACGCACCAATAGACATAGCTGCACTGTCAAAACGTTTGTATAAATGCTCTGCGGCTTCTACTTTCTCAATGGCAATACTTTTTCCTGCTTCTGTTTTTAGGCGAAGTAAATCTCGTAAAGTCGTTACTGGGCGATTATTGACGACATCTCGGAAAAGTTTGTATTTCTCGTAATCTCCCGTATTCACTGCAGCTTGTAAGCTATTTACTACATCTGGGTTATAAGCGTGATATTCGCCTTTCGGTTTATATTTGAGATAGCCACCCATCTCAAGATCTTGGCTAGCTCGCCACGCACGCTTACGACAAGCGGTTAGTTGTTGCTCTAAATCTGCAAAACTTGCGCCTTCAATGCGAGAACTCATTCCAGGGAAACAAAGTGATGTGATTTCACTATTTAACCCGACAATCTCAAATAATCTCGAACAACGATAAGACGATACGCAAGAGATCCCCATTTTAGACATAATTTTGTATAGCCCTTTGTTGATACCATTGCGGAAATTCGCGGTTACCGTTCTTAATGGTTTACGAATTGCCCCTGAATGAACCATTTGAGCTAATGTCTCATAGGCTAGATAAGGATATACAGCGGTTGCGCCTAATCCGATTAAAACAGCAAAATGATGTGGATTTCGAGCTTCTGCGGTTTCAATGATAATGTTTGTATCACAACGTAAATTTGCTTCCACTAAGCAATTTTGTAATGCACCGACTGCTAATGCACTTGGGATAGGTTGGCGATCTTGGGTTAGATTTCTGTCTGAGAGAATAAGTAAAACAGTGCCTTGTTGAACTAGTTTTTTTGCATTTTCACACAGATCTTCAAGTGCTTGTTTTAGCCCTTGTTGGTCAGGATTATAAGTAATATCTAAAATAGTGTGTTTATAATGCTCTGACGGTAAACGTAAGATTTGTTGCATATCGGAATAGACTAAAATCGGCGATTTAAAATTCACCCGATGCGACATTCCTTCAGCTTCAAAGAACACACTCATTTCTCGTCCGATACTGGTTGCGAGCGTCATTACGTGAGCTTCACGCAGTGGATCAATAGGTGGGTTAGTAACTTGTGCAAAATATTGGCGGAAATAATCAAAGAGCGTACGAGAATTCTCACTCAATACCGCAAAAGGAGTGTCATCACCCATTGAGCCAACCGCTTCTTGCCCACTTTCCCCTAATATACGAATAACATTTTCGAGTTCTTCATTGTCGTATAAAAATTGTTTTTGATAGACTTTGAGCTGTGTTTCATCCATTGATGCTTCACCAACTTCATTTTCAGGTAGTTGCTCAAATGGGATTAAACGTTGCACATTTTTGGTTAGCCATTCACGATAAGGGTGTCTTGCTTTGACTTCATTATCAATTTCAGCAGAATGAACTACTTTCCCTTTTTTCGTATCAATAACCAGTAGCTGTCCTGGTCCCACACGCCCCTTTTCCACAACTTCATCTGGGGCATAATTCCAAATACCCACTTCTGAGGCAATCGTAATTAAGCGATCTTCCGTAATAACATATCGAGCAGGGCGTAAACCATTACGGTCTAAGTTACAGGCAGCATAGCGACCATCGGATAATACAATCCCTGCTGGCCCGTCCCAAGGCTCCATATGCATTGAGTTAAAATCGTAGAAAGCACGCAAATCATCGTCCATATCGGGATTTTGCTGCCAAGCAGGTGGAACAAGCAAACGCATCGCTCTGAAAAGATCCATTCCCCCACTAACAAACAGCTCTAACATATTATCTAACGAGCTAGAATCTGAGCCTGTTTCATTCACAAATGGGGCTGCTGTATGTAAATCGGGAATAAGTGGTGTACGATATTTATAGGCTCTTGCTCTTGCCCAAGCTCTGTTGCCCGAGATAGTATTGATCTCTCCATTATGGGCTAAATATCGGAATGGCTGTGCTAATTTCCAACGTGGTTGAGTATTGGTGGAAAAACGTTGATGGAATAAACAGATTGCGGTTTGCATTCGTAGATCTGCTAAATCCAAATAGAATTTAGGCAGATCTTTGGGCATACACAAGCCTTTATATACGATAGTTTGGTTAGAGAAACTACAAATATAAAAATCTGGATGGGTAATACGTTTTTCAATTCGGCGGCGAGCAACAAACAAACGGCGTTGTAAATCTTGCACTCGCCAACCGCTTGGAGCATTGATGAAAACCTGTTTGATCGTTGGCATATCTGCAAGGGCTATTTCCCCTAATACAGCTGGATTTGTGGGTACATCACGCCAAGCAGGAATACCAAGGGTTTCTTGAGTTAATTCTTCATTGATAATGTCAATATATTCTTTCGCAAGAGTTTCATCTCTAGGTAAGAAAATTTGCCCTACACCAAAAATCTTCGCGAGAGAAAAGCCATTTTCTTCCGCTATGGCACGAAAAAATCCTTCGGGCATCTGTAACGATAAACCACAGCCATCGCCTGTTTTCCCATCAGATAAAATAGCACCACGATGTTGCATTCGTGATAAGCCCAAAATGCCATTACGCACAACTTTGTGGCTCTGGACGCCATCAATATTGGCAATTAAACCAAATCCACAGTTTTCTCGTTCAAATGAACTTTCATAAAGTTTTTTCATAGGTTCCACATCCAAATTTTATATTGTAAAAAAATAATCAAAATGATAGGCTATAAAACATATTAGATTTTTTTATTTAAATCAATAAAAAATCTAATTAAAAGTAAAAATTCTTATATAGAAATTGATAATATTTCTCAATTAAATGTTCTGATTAAATAATATCTAATCTAAATTTAGCTAGATTTTAGTAAGAAAACTGAGAGAGTATTCTGTTTGCTCACCATTTGAATTCCCCTAATGGTAAGGAGTAAGCGGTAAGATCGCAATTATATTTTGCAAAAGATAGGTAACAATAAGATTGTTATTGTCATTGAATATTTTCTATGTTTTTATGAATTTTATTAGATTACATTTAGTTTCCTAAGAATTTTTACGCTATTTTACTCTGTGGGCTATTAATGTTTCCTTTTTGTGTGATATGTTAGTAGCGTTGCTTTTAAAGCAATAGATTTTGACTTTAATATAAGAGGATTGCTATATGTCTAATTCAAACGCGATCGCGAATGTAGCGAAGCTAATTCGTGATAACGATATTAAGTTCGTGCTGCTCAAATTTACTGATATTAAAGGTAAAGAGCACGGTGTTTCTCTCCCTGTTTCCTTAGTTGCAGATGATTTAGAAGATTTATTTGAAGAAGGAAAAATGTTTGATGGTTCATCTGTTGAAGGCTGGCGAACAATTAACAAAGCCGATATGCTTTTAATGCCAATTCCTGAAACCGCTGCTGTTGATCCCTTCGCTCAAATCCCTACCCTAACTATCCGCTGTAGTATCTACGACCCAAACACAATGCAAAGCTATGATCGTGACCCACGTTCTATCGCAACTCGTGCTGAAAATTACCTAAAATCAACGGGCATTGCTGACAGTGTATTATTTGGCCCTGAACCTGAATTTTTCTTATTTGATGATGTTCGCTTTGGCGTAGGTATGAACGGCAACTCTTATGAAGTTGATGATATTGAAGCGGCTTGGAACACGAATAAACGTTACGAAGGTGGAAATAACGCTTATCGTCCATTGAAGAAAGGCGGATACTGTGCTGTTGCTCCAAACGATACTGCACACGACATTCGTTCTGAAATGTGTCTAATTATGGAAGAGTTAGGCTTAGTGATTGAAGCTCACCATCACGAAGTTGCAACCGCAGGTCAAAATGAAATTGCTACCCGTTTTAACAGCTTAACCTTAAAAGCTGATGAAACTCAAATCTATAAATATGTAGTACAAAACGTTGCCGTAGAACACGGTAAAACAGCGTGCTTTATGCCAAAACCAATTACTGGTGATAATGGCTCAGGAATGCACTGTAATATGTCATTAAGCAAAGATGGTAAAAACGTCTTTATGGGTGATAAATATGCTGGCTTATCTGAAACTGCCCTTTACTATATCGGCGGTATTATCAAACACGCTAAAGCCTTAAACGCATTCACAAACCCAAGTACAAACTCTTATAAACGTTTAGTACCAGGTTTTGAAGCCCCTGTATTACTCGCTTACTCAGCAAGTAACCGTTCTGCGTCTATCCGTATTCCAGCAGTTACTAGCCCGAAAGCAACGCGTGTTGAAGCTCGTTTCCCAGATCCACTAGCTAACCCATACTTAGCATTTGCGGCATTATTGATGGCTGGTTTAGATGGTGTTATCAATAAAATCCACCCAGGCGATGCAATGGATAAAAACCTGTATGACTTACCACCAGAAGAGTTACAAGGTATTCCAGCGGTATCAAGCTCACTAGAAGAAGCATTAAGCAATCTTGCAGAAGATTATGAGTTCTTAACTCAAGGTGGCGTATTTACCAAAGACTTCATCGAAACATATATTGAAATGAAACGCAAAGAAGTTGAACGTTTAAATATGACTCCACACCCAGTGGAATTTGAGATGTATTATGCATAGTCTCGTATAATTCCATATTACTTACCTTCCCCGTCGTAAGAGACGGGGATTCTTAGGTGCAAAAATTTGCAATAATCTCACCGCTTGATCTGTTATTTTATCCAGTTTTCCGCTATGCTAACGGCTTTTAAATTCAGCAATAAAGATAATGATCGGCAGACTTCACGGAAAAATTCTCGAAAAATCTCCACCTGAAATGGTGCTTGATGTACAAGGCGTAGGCTATGAAATTTTGCTACCTATGACCAGTTTTTATAATCTTGGCCAAGTTGGCGAAGAGGCCACTATTTTTGCCCACCTCGTTGTGCGAGAAGATGCTCACTTACTTTTTGGTTTTGCTCAAAAGCAAGATCGCACGCTCTTTCGTGAGTTAATCAAAACCAATGGTGTCGGCCCTAAACTTGCCCTTGCTATTCTTTCTGCAATGTCTGTCTCACAATTTGCCACTGCCGTAGAGCAAGAAGAACTCGCAAAATTAACCAAAATCCCCGGTATTGGGCGTAAAACTGCCGAACGTTTGTTGGTTGAGCTGAAAGGTAAATTTAAAGGTATGGAGCAGAGCGATTTCTTCGCTGAACAACCAACTCATCAAATTATTGCAAGTGATAAAGCCGACCCAGCCGATGAAGCTCGTGATGCGTTAATTGCTTTGGGTTATAAACCACAAGATGCAGAGAAGATGATTAAGAAAGTCAATAAAGCTGATGCAACAAGTGAACAGCTTATTCGAGAAGCCTTGAAAAATTCATTATGATAGAAACCGATAGAATTATAAGTGCCACGCCAAAGCGTGAAGAGGAAGCCATTGATCGAGCTATTCGCCCTAAAATGCTGACGGATTATGTCGGACAGCCTTCAGTGCGTGAGCAGATGGAAATTTTTATTAAAGCGGCTAAATTGCGTAATGATGCGTTAGATCATCTGTTAATTTTTGGCCCTCCAGGGCTAGGTAAAACGACATTAGCTAACATTGTCGCTAATGAAATGGGCGTAAACATTCGTACGACATCAGGCCCAGTGCTTGAAAAAGCAGGTGATCTTGCTGCAATGCTAACCAATTTAGAGCCTTATGATGTGTTATTTATTGACGAAATTCACCGCTTATCCCCTGCGATAGAAGAAGTTTTATATCCCGCAATGGAAGATTACCAACTGGATATTATGATTGGTGAAGGCCCTGCAGCTCGTTCAATCAAATTAGATCTTCCGCCTTTTACCCTTGTTGGAGCAACTACTCGGGCAGGCTCTCTCACTTCACCATTGCGAGATCGTTTTGGCATTGTGCAACGTTTGGAATTTTATTCAGTTGAAGATCTGACTTCTATTGTAAGCCGAAGTGCCAGCTGTTTAAATCTCAACTTATCGCAAGATGGGGCTTTTGAAATCGCCCGTCGCTCAAGGGGAACGCCAAGAATTGCAAACCGCTTACTTCGCCGAGTGCGAGATTTTGCGGACGTTCGCAATAAGGGGATTATTTCATCAGAAATTGCCAAACAAGCCTTAACGATGCTAGATGTCGATCCTGAAGGGTTTGATTTTATGGACAGAAAATTATTATCCGCCGTATTAGAACGCTTTGATGGTGGGCCTGTTGGGTTAGATAATCTCGCTGCTGCTATTGGCGAAGAACGGGATACTATTGAAGATGTGCTAGAGCCTTACCTTATTCAACAAGGATTTTTACAACGCACACCAAGGGGAAGAATAGCAACATCACGCACTTATGCTCACTTTGGAATGACCAAATTTGAATAGCGATAAGCGGTCTGTTTAACAAAATCTTTTGCAAGATTTTTAGAAAAACAGACCGCTTGTTTTTTAGGCTTGAGTGATTAAATTTCGTGATGTAATTCGCATAACCAAAAATTACTTAACTTTAAGATTAACAAAAACTTTACAAAAGTCATTTTTTAAGATACTAATTACAGGAATTAGTTAAATTAATCCAATCAGGAGAATTTTTATGCAAACAACATTCGCTCGTTCTTTACTTGCTTCAGCAGTTGCGTTGGGGCTTTCAGTTTCTGCTTTTGCTGCAAAAGTACCAGAAGGGACACAACTTGCAGAAAAGCAAGAAGTTGTCATCAATAACAGTGCTGAGCCTCAAAGCTTTGACCCACATAAAACTGAAGGTGTGCCAGAATCACAAGTAGTTTATCAATTACTTGAAGGTTTAGTGACTAAAGATAGCGATGGCAATATTATTCCTGGTATTGCGGTTTCTTGGGAAAGTACTCCTGATTTTAAAGTATGGACGTTTAAACTTCGCCCAGAAGCTAAGTGGTCAAACGGTGATCCTGTTACTGCTCACGACTTTGTTTACTCTTGGCAGCGTTTAGCTAACCCAACTACTGCCTCACCTTATGCGAGTTATTTAGACTACTTACAAGTTGAAAATGCACAAGCGGTGATTGAAGGTAAGAAAAAACCAGAAGAACTCGGTTTAAAAGCTGTTGATGATTACACTTTCCAAGTTACATTAAGTAACCCTGTTCCTTATTTAGTGGGAATGACAACTCACCAATCAATGTTACCTGTACCACAAAAAGTGGTTGAAAAGTTAGGTGATGCGTGGGTGAAAAAAGAAAACTATGTAGGAAATGGTGCTTATAAATTAGCAGATCACGTTATCAATGAGAAAATTGTATTTGAACGTAGCCCAAGCTACTGGAATGATAAAGAAACCGTCATCAATAAAGCCACTTTCTTAGCGGTTGTAAGCTCAAATACTGATGTTCAACGTTATCGTGCGGGCGAAATTGATATTACAAACTATGGTTTACCGCCAGAGCAATTCCCTAAATTAAAAGCAGAATTACCAAACGAATTATTTGTTACAAAAACGCTTGCGACTTATATGTATGAAATCAACAATAAGAAAGCTCCTTTTGATAATGTAAAAGTTCGTGAAGCATTAAACCTTGCTTTAGATCGTAATGTGATTACAGATAAAGTATTGGCACAAGGTCAAGAAGCAACTTATGTGTTTACGCCAACCTATATTTCTGAAGGTGGACAAATTCAACAACCTGAATATTCTAAACAGCCAATGAATGAACGTAATGAAAAAGCGATCAAATTATTAGAAGAAGCAGGTTATAGCAAATCAAATCCACTTAAATTTACTATTCTCTATAACACAAATGAAAACCACAAGAAAATTGCAATTGCTGCCGCTTCTATTTGGAAATCAAATACAAAAGGCTTAATTGATGTGAAATTAGAGAACCAAGAGTGGAAAACGTATATCGATAGTCGCCGTCAAGGGAACTACGATATTGCTCGTGCAGGTTGGAGCGGTGATTATGACCAAGCAACCACATTCGTAAACTACTTCTTATCAACATCTAGTAACAATACTGGTTTCTATAAGAGTGCAGAGTATGACAACGCAGTGGCAGAGTCTTATAAAGCGACAGATGCAGCAGGTCGTGAAGCCGCTTATGCTAAAGCTGAAGCGATCTTAGCTAAAGATGCAGCTGTTATTCCTGTTTATAACTATGTTAATACACGTTTAGTGAAACCTTATGTGAAAGGTTATTCAGGTAAAGATGCACAAGATCATATCTATCTCAGAAACCTCTATCTCATTAAGCAATAATTGATGTAAAGCGGTAGGATAACTTTTAAAATTTGTAAATTTTTTAAGTAATCTTACCGCTTATTTTTATTTTACCGAACGGATTGGAGTATTTACCAATGTTGAAATTTATTTTGAAAAGGATTATGGAAGCGATTCCAACGCTTTTTCTCCTTATTACCCTTTCTTTCTTTTTAATGCGATTAGCACCAGGTAGCCCATTTACTTCTGAACGTGCTTATTCCCCTGAAGTTATGGCAAATATTGAAGCCAAATATCATCTAAATGAGCCGTTATATAAACAGTATTTCATTTACTTGAAAGATCTCTCTCAAGGTGATTTTGGGCCTTCATTCAAATATAAAGATCAAACGGTGAATGATCTAATTGCGTCTGCTTTCCCTGTCTCATTCAAATTAGGTATTATTGCATTCTGTTTTGCGGTAACCATTGGCTTATTAGCAGGTACAGTAGCAGCGTTGAAACAAAATAGTAGGTGGGATTACATCATAATGTCCTTTGCGATGACTGGGGTGATTATGCCAAGTTTTGTATTCGCTCCATTACTCGTCCTTTTCTTTGCTATTTATTTAAAATGGCTACCTGCAGGTGGCTGGAACGGTGGGCAGATCTATTATATGGTATTGCCTGTTCTCTCTTTAACAATCGGTTATGTGGCAGGGATTGCGCGTATTACTCGTGGTTCAATGATTGAAGTGCTTCACTCAAACTTTATTCGTACCGCAATCGCTAAAGGTTTGCCTATGAATAAAATCATTTTCAAACACGCATTACGCCCAGCACTATTACCTGTTATTACTTATTTAGGCCCAGCCTTTGTGGGAATTATTACAGGCTCAATGGTAATTGAAAGCGTGTTCGGTTTACCTGGTATTGGGCAACTTTTCGTAAACGGTGCATTAAACCGTGACTACTCACTAGTATTAAGTTTAACCATTATGGTTGGCTCATTAACTATCTTATTTAATGCTATTGTCGATATTCTCTATGCAGTTATCGATCCGAAGATTCGTTATTCATAAGGAGTGTGAGATGTTAGCAAATAAAAAGAATCAAGAACTTGCAGATAAATTAGTTCAACAATCTACCGAAGCGGTTATTGAAGGTCGTAGCTTATGGCAAGATGCTCGCCGCCGTTTCTTCCGTAATAAAGCAGCGGTAGCTAGCCTTATTATTTTATTTTTCATTGTGCTATTTATTACTTTTGCACCAATGTTAATGCCGTTCTCTTTTGACGAAACAGACTGGAATATGATGAGTGCACCGCCAAGTATTGAATCTCAGCACTATTTAGGGACGGACGCTTCAGGGCGTGATTTGCTCGTTCGTATTGCAATGGGCGGGCGAATTTCGTTAATGGTTGGAATTGCAGGTGCATTTATTGCCGTTATTATCGGTACAATTTATGGGGCAATTTCTGGCTATGTAGGCGGCAAAGTGGATATGGTAATGATGCGTTTACTTGAAATTTTAAGCTCGTTCCCATTTATGTTCTTCGTTATTTTGTTAGTTACGTTCTTCGGGCAAAATATTTTGTTAATTTTTGTGGCTATTGGAATGATTGCGTGGCTTAGCCTTGCTCGTATTGTTCGTGGGCAAACACTCAGCTTAAAAAATAAAGAGTTTATTGAAGCGGCAATTGTTTGTGGCGTACCGAAACGCCAAATTATTTGGAAACATATTATTCCAAATGTATTAGGTATTGTTGTGGTTTATGCCTCTTTAGAAGTACCATCATTGATTTTATTTGAGTCATTTTTGAGTTTCTTAGGGTTAGGAACACAAGAGCCAATGAGTAGCTGGGGGGCATTGTTGAGTGATGGTGCCGCCCAAATGGAAACATCGCCTTGGCTATTAGCTTTCCCTGCATTTTTCCTTTGCTTAACGCTGTTCTGCTTTAACTTTATTGGCGATGGCTTGCGTGATGCATTCGATCCGAAAGACAAATAAGGTGTAACGAAATGAAATTATTAGAAGTAAAAAATTTAGACGTATATCTTAAAACAGATGAAGAATTGGTTCACGCTGTTCGTAATATTTCTTTTGGTGTCGAAAAAGGGCAAACACTCGCTATCGTGGGCGAGTCAGGTTCAGGTAAATCTGTAACATCAATGTCGATTATGCAGTTGTTACCAAAAAATATCGTTACCTACGGTGAAAATTCATCAATCGTTTTTGAAGATAAAGAAATTCTACGTCTATCTGAAAAAGAGATGAGAACATTGCGTGGTGATCGCATTGGTATGATTTTCCAAGAACCAATGACTTCTCTAAATCCTTATTTACCGATTGGTGAACAAGTTGCTGAAGCAATGAGTACCCATCATCAAGGAATGAGTAAAGATGAAGCACATAAACACGCATTAGAAATGCTTGAAAAAGTTAAAATTCCTGATGCAGCGAAAAAAATGAAGTGCTATCCGCACGAATTTTCAGGCGGACAATTACAACGTATTATGATCGCAATGGCAATTATCAATAAGCCAGATTTATTGATTGCTGACGAGCCGACTACTGCACTAGATGTTACTACCCAAGCTGAAATTCTTGATTTAATGCACGATTTACAAGCAGATATGGGTATGGCAATTATTCTAATTTCACACGATTTACGTCTAGTACAAAAATATAGTGATTATGTGTGTGTAATGCAGAATGGGGAAATTATTGAGCGTGGTGATACGCAACAAGTATTCAATAATCCGCAGCACCCTTATACTGTTGAATTATTAACGCCAATCCCAGCAAATCTTAAACAGCCACTTGATGAAAATACTAAAGTATTGATCAACGCTGAAAATGTTTTTGTTGATTACGTTTTAAAACGTTCTCTATTTGGTAAACCGAAAAAAGTCTTTACTGCCGTTAAAGATATTTCACTTAATCTAAAAGTAGGTGAAACATTAGGGATTGTGGGTGAATCGGGTTCGGGTAAATCAACACTTGGGCGAGCGATTATGCAAATTTTAGGCTATCGTGGAAAAATTGCGTTTGCAGACCAAGATATTGCGGCACTATCAGCGGAAGAACGTAAAGCATTGAAGAAAGATATGCAAATGGTATTCCAAGATCCCTTTAACTCTCTTTCCCCACGTTTAACCGTTGGTGAAATTATTGGCGAAGGTTTGTTAGTGCATTATCCACAAATGAGCAAAGAGCAACGTCGTGAAAAGGTAATGAAAACCCTTGAAGAAGTAAATTTATCTCCTTCAATGATTAACCGTTACCCACACGAATTTTCGGGCGGACAACGTCAGCGTATTGCAATTGCTCGTGCTATTATTTTAGAGCCAAAGTTTGTCTTACTTGATGAACCAACGTCTGCCCTTGACCGTTCAACACAAATTACAGTGGTTGAGTTGCTCAACAATTTACAGAAGAAATACGGTTTAAGTTATATTTTCATTAGCCACGATTTATCAGTGGTAAGAGCATTAAGCGATCGTGTGATTGTAATGAGTAAAGGTAATGTGGTAGAAGCGGGTGATTCAAAACAAATTTTTGAACAACCACAAGACGCTTATACTAAACGTCTAATTGAAGCATCTAATTTATAGATTCGATATAAATTGACATCCTCCCCATCTCCTAAAGGATGGGGATTCCTACTAGCTCCCATTGCAAGCAATAGGCTACTTTCGGTGGGTTCTTGCTGCTGACCACTAATGTGGTTCACTTCACAAGCTCTACGGACATGCCCTGCCCTGATATTATTATACTTGGACGATTACCTGCCCACGTGCCAATACGTTTAACGCACCGACTACATCGGCGTTTTCCGTGTAACCACATTCTACGCACTCAAAATCGACTTGTGTTTGGCGATTTTCCTTTGCAGTATGACTACAACAAGGGCAAATTCGACTGGTATTTTGCGGCGGAACAGCCACTAAAAAACCGCCTTGCCATTGCGTTTTGTAGTCTAACTGACGGCGGAACTCGAACCAAGATTGGTCCAATATCGCTCGGTTCAAGCCTGATTTAGCTGCCACATTTTTACCGTGTTCTTCTGCTGTGCCTTTGGCTGATTTGGACATATTCGACACCTGCAAATCTTCAACGTAGATCATTGCGTGGTTTTTGCTGATTTTGCTTGAAGTTTGGTGCAGGAAGTCTTTGCGACAGTTGGCAATTTTGTGGTGTAGTTTAGCGATTTTTGCCTTTAATTTCTGCCAATTTTGGCTAAATTTAACTTTGTTTTTAAGTTGGCGTTGAAGTTTTGCCAGTTTGCCTTTGTCGGTTTTAAAAGCGTTTAACGGCTCAAAAAATTCACCGTTTGAAAGCGTGGCAAAATGTGCAATGCCCATATCTATACCGATTTCTCCGCCTTTGTGGGTTGGAATTTCGTATTCAAATTCTGTTTGAATACTGGCAAAAAAGCGACCGCACTTTTGGCTAACAGTAACATTTTTGATTTCGCCTACCACATCACGGCTATTGCGATAGCGAACCCAGCCGATTTTCGGGAGATACAAGCGGTTATTTTGTTGTTCAAGTTTACAACCTTGCGGAAAACGAAAGCTCTCTTTCAAGCC
>NZ_LEKM01000159.1 GCF_009761375.1 Ursidibacter arcticus
GGTTTGTCATCAGTCTGACGGCACAATATCTGTGCCGTTTTTATTATCAATTTGCTTCATTGAGCTTTTTCAGACTTTCATCCGCTCGGCGAGCTTCGCCTTTATGTTTCTGTTTATTTAATTGTGTTTCTAATTTAGTTTCAACTTCGTTGATCGCTTTGTATAGATCTGCATCTTGTGATTTTGCAAAAAGATCACCAACAGGTGTACCAATAGAGGCTTCAACCTCATAGCCATTCGGCAGTTTATGAATAATAAAATGTGGATTGATAAGCTGAGTTTGCCATTTGTTTAATTTTGCTAAACGCTCCTCAATGTGACTACGGATTGCAGGGGTAACTTCCATTTGTTTGCTTGAAATATTGATTGTCATAGCATTTTCCTCTTTTGGTTTTGACCATCATTGGTCATTGATGATGTATTCAAATTATGCCTTTCCTACTGAAATTTCAACTGGTAAACCCAACAAAAATGCAAAAATTTGATCTACTTAACACTTTTTGAGGCTTTTCGACTATAATTCAGCCTAACTTGAAGAAAGTAAAATGATTTACTCTATTGAGAACAAAGAATGACAGAAAAAAACTTACCTCCATTCCAATCCGAATTTTTAAAGCCTAAGTATTGGGGACTGTGGCTCGCGTTAGGCATATTCCGACTTATCTTATGTTTACCTTATTCTTGTTTGGTGATATTAGGGAAATCGCTAGGCAAACTTTTTGTCAAACTTAAATTTGGTCAGCGTAGAATGGCGATTGCCAAACGAAACCTAGCACTCTGCTTTCCGCATTATTCTGAATCTGAAATTGAACATATTTTACGAGAGAATCAAGATTCAATCGGAATGGCGATTATTGAAACAGGAATGGCTTGGTTTTGGTCGGATAAGCGAATTTTGAAATGGTCAAAGATTGAAGGATTAGAGCATCTTAACAATCAGCCAGCAGAGGCTGGGATTTTATTGGTTGGTGTGCATTTTCTGACCCTTGAATTAGGGGCTAGGATTGTAGGGCTACACCATCAAGGTATTGGCGTTTATCGTCCGAATGACAATCCATTATTAGATTGGATTCAATTTCGTGGCAGAGTGCGTTCAAATAAAGCGATGTTAGACCGTAAAGATCTACGCGGAATGATAAAAGCCTTAAAAGCGGGAGAAACAATTTGGTATGCGCCAGATCACGATTACGGTCGTAAAAATAGTGTTTTTGTCCCTTTCTTTGCCGTTCAAGAAACTTGTACAACTGCAGGTTCTCGAATGTTGTTGCGTTCAGCTCCAAATAGCGTAGTTGTGCCATTTACACCAATGAGGAATGCTGATTTTTCAGGTTATACGGTAAAAATTAGCCCTGCAGTTGATTTTAGCCAATGTGAAAATGATATTGATACCGCAACGAAAATGAATCAATTAGTCGAAAAAGAAATTTTAAAAGCACAGAGCCAGTATATGTGGCTTCATCGCCGTTTTAAAACTCGCCCAAATGAGAGCGATCCAAGTTTGTATTATTAGTTATATATCACAAATTATTTTGTATAGTATATGTTTACAGGTCTAATGATATTGATGTATAGTTTAACTATACAAAGAGGATAGTATGATTGTTTCATTTAAGCATAAAGGGTTAGAGCAATTTTTCTTAACTGGTTCAACAGCAGGAATTCAGGCTAAACATTCAACAAAATTGAATATATTACTGACAGCATTGGATGCTGCCGAAAATGTGCAATCAATGGCTGTGCCTAGTTGGAATTTGCACCAATTACAAGGGAACTTAGAAGGGCATTGGTCTGTAAAAGTAAATGCTAATTGGCGATTAACGTTTAAATTTGAAAATGGTCGTGCTGAGATCGTGGATTACCAAGACTATCATTAAGGAGTTTCATATGAAAATGTATAATCCAGCTCACCCAGGTAAGGTGTTAAGAGAGTATATTGATGGATATAGTGTTACTGAAATTGCAGCTAAACTAGGGGTTACTCGTGTTGCTCTTTCTCGCATATTAAATGCAAAAGCTGCTATTACGCCAGAAATGGCTATGCGTTTGTATGAGTTATTACCAAATACGACACCTCAATTTTGGTTAAATATGCAAGCTAATTATGATACTTGGCAATGGGAGCAACGCCCCCGTTTTGGTATTGAACCATTATTTAGCTAATCACGTTGATAAGCGGTAACATCTACAGAGTAATTTGTAAAATAAGGATAACAAATGAACAAAACAAAAATCGTCCTTGCTACAAGCAATCAAGGCAAGGTTAAAGAGATGGCAGATGTATTGGGGCAATTTGGCTTTGAAGTTGTTGCTCAAAGTGAATTTGGAATAGAAAGCCCAGAAGAAACAGGGCTAACCTTTGTAGAAAATGCACTTATTAAAGCACGTTATGCAGCAAAACTAACAGGTTTACCAGCCATTGCTGATGATTCAGGATTAGCTGTTGATGCTCTTGGGGGCAAACCAGGGTTATATTCTGCTCGTTATGCTGGCGTTGATAGCGATGATGTGGCAAATCGCCAAAAATTACTCACTGAAATGGCGAGTATCACCGATGAAAAACGTGGTGCAAAATTTGTGAGTTGCATTGTTTTTTTACAACACGAAACCGATCCAACGCCTAAAATTGCACTTGGCGAATGTTTTGGACAAATTTTGCGTGAAGAAAAAGGCACAAATGGCTTTGGTTATGATCCTTTATTTTATTACCCACCGAAAAATTGTACTTTTGCAGAATTAGAAACTGACGAGAAAAAACAGATTTCTCACCGAGCAATCGCATTAAAATCATTGCAGCAACAACTTAATCAGAAGGTATGATTTGTTAATGTTGCAAAAAAATTCACAAATCGAACCGCTTTTCTGGCAGAAAAAATCCTTGATGGAAATGAATGATGCGGAGTGGGAAGCATTGTGTGACGGCTGTGGCAAGTGTTGCTACCGCAAGTATATTCAAGGAAGGGGCAAGCGAGAGCGATTATATTACACTTCAGTTGCTTGTAATTTATTAAACGTAGAAACAGGGAAGTGCAACAATTATCCTGAACGTTTTACCCTTGAACAAGACTGCACTAAACTTACCAAAAAAAATCTTCCCCAGTTTGGTTGGTTGCCCCAAACTTGTGCTTATCGTTTACTTTATGAAGGTAAGCCTTTATTTGATTGGCATCCGCTTATTTCAAACGATCCAAATTCTGTAAGCCGAGCGAATGTTTTAATCAAAAATGGTATTCACGAGAAAGATGTGATTGATTGGTTTGAATTTGTGATTGATGAGCATTGATTTTTAATAAATTTCATCGCTGTGTGAAACTTTTTCATTTTACTGTCAATGCAACCTTATCTAATATAAAAATATCACATCACTAGAAGGAGAAAAAAATGAAAATCGCATTAGTTACAGGGGCAACAGCTGGATTTGGCTCAGCTATTTGCAAAACATTGATTTCAGCTGGTTATAAAGTTATTGGTACAGGCAGACGAGCAGAACGTTTATCTGCATTACAGGCAGAGCTTGGGGAGCATTTTTTACCTTTAGCGTTTGATGTAAGCGACCTTCAGCAGACCGAACAAGCATTAAATAACCGTCCAGATGAATGGAAAAATGTGGATTTGCTCGTTAATAATGCAGGCTTAGCATTAGGGCTTGAACCTGCTCACCAAGCAGAGTTGAGCGATTGGTACCAAATGATCGATACAAATATCAAAGGATTAGTCAGTGTAACTCGCTTAATTTTACCTGAAATGGTGGCTCGTAATAGTGGGCATATTATCAATTTAGGATCGATAGCAGGTAATTATCCTTATCCAGGTGGTAATGTATATGGTGGAACAAAAGCTTTTGTCAAACAGTTCAGCCTTAATTTGCGTGCCGATTTAGCAGGAACTGCAATTAGAGTAAGTAATGTTGAACCAGGGCTATGTGGTGGAACAGAATTTTCTAATGTACGCTTTAAAGGTGATGATGAAAAAGCAGCTAAACTTTATGAAAACGTGCAGTATGTTTCCCCTGAAGATATTGCGAATATCGTGTTATGGCTAAACCAACAACCGCCACACGTTAATATCAATCGTATTGAAGTAATGCCAACAGCACAAACTTTTTCACCATTAGCGGTGCATCGAGGATAGAAAATAGCAAAGCGTAGGAAGAGATATATCCTACGCTGTATCTGTTATGCGAATAGATGTCTATGAGCAAGCAATTGATCTCTGGTCAAACTAAACACCCCTAGCCCACCATTTTTAAATTCTAACCAGTTAAATGGCACGCTTGGGAATTGTTCAATTAAATGAACCATACTATTGCCGACTTCACAAACCAGCACACCATCGTGAGAAAGGTAATCTGCGGCTTGAGCAAGAATACGGCGAGTGATATCCAAACCATCTTTTCCAGAACCTAATGCCATTTCAGGTTCGTGATGGAATTCTTCAGGCATATCGGCAAGATCTTCCTCATCAACATAAGGCGGATTTGTTACAATTAAATCATAGTGATTGCGTGGTAATTCAGTAAAGAGATCTGATTGTAGTGGGAACACTTTATGGGCAACTTGATGACGTTCAATGTTAATTTCTGCTACGTTTAGTGCATCTACTGAGAGATCGACTGCATCAATTTCTGCATTAGGGAAACGTTCTGCACAAGCAATTGCAATGCAACCACTTCCTGTACATAAATCTAAAATGCGTTGTGGTTGTGTGCGTAAAATGCCTGTTAGCCCTTGTTGGATCAGCTCAGCAATCGGCGAACGAGGAATAATTACACGCTCATCAACATAAAATTCTAACCCTGAGAACCAAGCAGAATTGGTTAAATAGGCAACAGGTTTGCGTAAACCTAAGCGGGCTTTTACCATTTCAACAATACGATTTTTTTCTACATAGGTTAAGCGAGAGGCGTATAAAGTTTCGGGTACATCAATTGGCAAGGCTAATGCACTCAGGACTAATTGATTTGCCTCGTCCCACGCATTATCGTGTCCGTGCCCGTAATAGAGATCGGACGCGTTAAAATAACTGTACGCCCAACGCATCATATCTACAATGGTTTCAAGGTCATTTTCTACTGGGGAAGAGTCGATCTCGGCTAATAAATCGAGGTTATAATGTGGTTCAAACATAAAACTTACCTATTTATCTAAAATTTGCAGTGTTATACCATATTTCCGTTTATGTTAGAATGGCGAGAGCAATTTTAAGAGGAAGAATAATGCAAGAAGATGATTTATCTCTGTTTAGAGAAGCGATAAAAGGTACAAAGAAGATAAAACAAGATACTTTTGTGCCAACTGTTCAACCACGCAAAAAAGTGAGTGAAATAAGAGAGTTAAAAGAGCAAGCGGATACATTATTTTATTTTTCAGATGAATATGAACCACTTTTAACGGAAGAGAATGAAAAAGTACGTTATCGTCGTGAAGATATTGACCCTTATATTTTAAAACAACTTCGTCGTGGAGATTTCTCACCCGAGCTTTTTTTAGACCTACACGGACTAACTCGGGAGCAAGCGAAAAAAGAATTAGCCAGTTTAATTTTAGCTTGTGAGAAAGAACGTGTTTACTGTGCAAGTATTATGACAGGCTATGGCACAAGAGCCTTAAAATATCAAATCCCACGTTGGTTAGTACAACACCCCAAAGTGATTGCGTTACATCAAGCACCAAGAGAGTGGGGCGGTGATGCAGCGATTTTAATTTTGATTGAACAAACAGATCGTGATTTAACAATGCGATAGGTTAATTGCATTAACAAGCGGTGAGTTATCTATAAAATATTGCAAATTTTTAGGGATAACTCACCGCTTATTATTTTATTCCTTATTCAACAGGAAAATTCCCTTATTATTTAGATGAATATAATGTTCGCTCTGTTGCTCTTGATAGTGTTCAGGGTTGAGATTGATTAAAATCTCTTTCCCTTGCCATTGTGCAATGATTTCCCAATAAGATCCCATATAAATAGAGTGTTTGATTTCACAGCGTTGGTTCTCATCACCATAGGAAAGTAGCTGAATAGCTTCAGGACGAATTCCAACTAAACAATCCCCATTTGCGACATTAAAGCGTTCAGCATTTTGTAAAGTAAAACTAAAATTGCCAATATGAATGGCATCGTCTTGTCGTTTACCTTCTAGAATAGTCGATTCTCCCATAAAATTTGCCAAAAAGAGTGAATTGGGTTGTAAGTAAAGCATTTTTGCCGAATCTTTCTGTTTAATAACCCCTTTATCCATTACGATAACTTCATCTGAAACAGCAAAGGCTTCTGTCTGATCGTGAGTAACATAAAGTGATGTAATGTTTAGGCGTTGTTGCAATTCTCGAATTTTTTCACGCATAGAACGGCGTAAATTAGCATCAAGATTACTTAATGGTTCATCAAAAAGTAGCACTTTAGGCTTGAGGATTAACGCACGAGCCAGAGCAACACGTTGCTGTTGCCCACCAGAGATTTGATCGACATAGCGATCTTCAAAACCTGCTAAATCAACCAATTCTAAGGCTTCTTTAACTCGCTGTTGGCGTTCTTCTTTTGGTACGCCTTGCATTTTTAAACCATAGCCGACATTATCACCAATCGACATATGCGGAAAGAGTGCATAAGATTGGAATACAATACAGATATCACGTTGTTGAATCGAGTTGTGGGTAACATCTTCGCCATCAATAAAAATTTGCCCTGATGTTGGGTTTTCTAAACCTGCAACCAAACGTAGAACGGTGGTTTTGCCACAGCCAGAAGGCCCAAGCAATGTAACCATTGTGCCTTTTTTAATCGTGAGGTTAAGGTTATTGATTACCGTTGCTTTACCAAAAGATTTGGTGACATTTTTGAGTACTAAAAAATCGTTTTGTTGTTCCATTTTTCTATCCTTAATTCATTTTTTTCGCTTTTGAACGAGCAATGCGAGTATCGCCAACAATCCAGTCAAATAAGAAAATAATTGCCATCATTACCACAATTAAGATCGAACCATAAGCAATCGCTACTCCATATTCACCATCTTCTACACGATTTAAAATATAAGAGGTTGCAACTCGAGTATCCGCAGTAACAAGGAAAACGATCGCACTCACCGTTGTCATTGCTCTCACAAAACTGGTGACTAATGCAGAAAGTAATGCTGGTTTGAGTAGCGGTAATACAATAAAGAAGATGGTTTTAAATGAGCCAGCTTTGAGAGAGAGTGAGGCTTCATCTAGAGATTTATCTAGCTGCCCTAATCCTGCAATCGCAGCCCGCATTCCCACTGGCATATTACGCATTACCATTGAAAGTACGATGATCATTCCAGTGCCAGTTAAGTAAATTGGGGCATCATTAAAGGCGAGAATATAAGAGACCCCAGCCACAGTGCCAGGGACGGCAAAGCAGAGTAGCGTTAAAAACTCAAGGGTTTTCTTACCTTTAAATTCTCGGCGAACGGTAATATAAGCAATCAATAAACCGAATAATGCAGTAATTGGGGCGGCACTTGCAGCAAATATAACCGTTTGAATGAGAGAAGGCCAAGCACCATCGCTAAATCCTTGTCCAAATAGATTGATATAGTTGTTAAGTGTAAGGGTGTAATCTACACCCCAATTCACTGTAAAACTACCGTAAAAAATACTACCGTATAGCACAACATTAAAGAGTACCCAAAATGCTAAACTGCAAATAATCACCCCTTTCATACCGCTTGGGAGTTCTTGAACATCGCCACGATAGGATTTACCCGATACGGTAACGTAAGAACGGTTGCCAATCCATAAGTATTGAATAACAAAAATGGCTAATGAAAATACTAATAAGATAGTACCTAAGGTACTGGCGGAAGCGTAGTCAAGTTGCGAACCTGCAATATAGAAATAAATTTGTGTCGCAATAACATCAAAACTACCGCCTAGGACTAATGGCGTACTGAAATCTGCAAGAGATTGAATCACAACCACTAAAAAAGAGTTAGCTAATGCAGGTTTTAAAAGTGGGAAAATAATATGTGCAAAGGCTTGGTAACGATTAGAACGTAATGTATAAGCCGCTTCTTCTACAGACGGATGAATAGACTTTAATGCACCTTCTAAAATCATAAATGACATTGGCGTTAAAGCGAGCGTATGAGCAATCACAATCCCCGTAAAGCCATATAGCCAGTTGTTGCTAAAGCCTAAATAATCCACCAGAAATTCAGTGACATAACCTGAACGCCCAAGCATCAATGTAACGCCTAATCCAACAACAAATGGCGGTGTTACAATCGGTAAGATCGAAAAGATTTTACCGATAAAAGCGGTGCGTTTGGCAATGCGAGTAGTATAAAGTGCAAAAGCCAAACCAAAAAGTGTAGAAAGAACTCCAACAGTTGCAGCCACACTTAGCGAGTTTGTAACGACTCGTAACACATAAGGCTGTTGTAAAATCGTCAGTACTTGGCTTGGGATAAATTCATCACCGTCATAGAACATTGAAATAAAAATTGCAATGGTTGGATAAACGATAAAGAAAAAGATCAACAAAATAATGCTAAGCAGGGTGGCAATAATAAAGCGATCACCTTGCATTATTTTTAAGTTGGCAAGTGCGTTTGTACTCAGTGCCAAGATCGCAACAATCAAAAATAAGGTGGAATATCCTAAGCTAATTTTAGCGATAATGGCGGATACAAAGATAAAAATAAAAAGTGATCCCAAAAGGAGTAATTCAATTTTACTGCGTTGAACGCTTTGTTTAAATGGCACTAAAAATGTCAATAAAGGTAAAAACCAAGCCCAAGTGAGATTGAGATTTGCCCAGCCCATTGCAGCCAGAATTTCATCTTGAGTGGAATCGAATAGACCGTAATCTAGTGCTTTAGACGGTAGGCAAATAAAGCCTATCAGCGAAAGAATGACCCAAAAGATCGGTCGAGTAAAAAAATGTTGCATAACACCTCACAAAAATCATTTTTGTACAACAGGCTTTCTATTTAGAAGATACCTTCCCTTATACAAGGGAAGGCTTAAAAAGAAAAGAGAAAAGAAATTATTTGGCTAATTTTACTTCATTAACCCATTTCTCAATTAAGCGTTTACGCTCATCGGAAGAACCGTATTTTTCGAAATCATAGTCAATCAATTTCAATTCTTTCGGATTAAGTGAATAAGGCGAGGCTTCTGCGGTGGTGTTAGTTAGCACTTGGAATGCTTCCCCTTTTTGCCAAGAAAGCTCTTGAGCTTCTTTTGATAATGCCCAATCAACAAATAGTTTGGCGTTATCCACGTTTCTTGCACCTTTTAAGATGCTCACACCACCTAATTCATAGCCAGTGCCTTCGTTTGGTACGATAAGCTCTAATGGAGCACCATTTTTCTTCTCTACCGAGTAGTCGTGTAAGAATCCAATACCGATAGCAGTTTCACCTCTTGCCGTATTGCGAGATGGCGTAATGCCCGATTTGGTATACTGAGAAATGTTTTTATGTAATTTTTTGAAATAATCAAAGGCTTTTTCTTCGCCCCACAGTTGTACAAAAGTGGCAATCGCTGTATAGGCTGTGCCAGAGCTTTGTGGGTCAGCAATTTGGATTTCTCCGGCTAAACGGGGATCAAGCAGATCTTCCCAAGAACTCGGTGCTTTTTCTAAACCGAGTTTTTTAATACGGTCGGTATTTACTCCAAATCCGAGAATGCCCATATAAATTGCTGACGTATAATTACCTTTTACTTTGGCTGGATCTCTAAATTTTTCAATAATCTGTTCTAAATTAGGCGATTGATAAGGTTGAAGTAGCCCCATTTCCCCTGCTTGAGATTGCGGATCGAATGTTCCGCCATACCATACATCGGCTTGTGGATTATTTTTTTCTGCTTCTACTTTTGCTAGCGTACTGCCAGAACCGTTGCGAATAAAAGATACTTTAACATCGTGTTTTTTAGCAAAGGCTTGGGTTTCTTGTTCACACATTAAATTTGTCGCACTACAATAAACAACTAAGCGACCCGCTGCATTTGCTGTTGAAGAGAGTGTTGCACCGAATAAAAGTGCGGATAAAGTCAGTGTTAGGGTTTTTAATTTCATTCGATAATCCTTTTGATTGAAAAAAGTTATTTTCACTATACCTAACTTATTGAAAATAAACTGTGAGATATTTCACATTTACGAAAAATAATAGACAAGCGGTAAGATATGCAAAAAGATTTGCTAATCTAATCGCTTTATTGCTCGTTGGCTTTTGGGTAGAATAGCGAGCAATTTTATTTAAAGAGAACCGTTATGAGTATCCGAATTCTTCCTGACACAGAAATTAAGCAAGCCGCTAGTTCTTTTCATAGCCCAGCGTTACTTTTTGCAAATCCTAAAAACTTATATCAACGCCGAGCAAAAAGATTACGTCAGCTGGCGGAAGATAACCCTTTTGGCGATTATTTATTATTTGTGGCAAACATTATTGATGCTCAATTATCTTTACTTGAGAATTTGCCAATTGCCAATGTTTCACAAGAACTGACCGCTTCTTTGGCTCAAAATCAAGGACAAAAACCGTTAAATGCGAAGTTTTTTAAGCGTTCGATAGAGTGGCAACATATTTTGCTTGCTTTGATTGAAATTTTAAAGCCACAAACAGAAGGCACTATTCAAGCTACATTAGAATGGCTAGAAAAAGCCTCTATTTCAGAATTAGATAGCTTGGCTGATCATCTTCTTAATGAACGTTATGAAGAAGTTGGGGCTGATAAAGCGGTGTTTTTGTGGGCTGCATTGTCGCTCTATTGGGTGCAATTAGCACAACAGCTACCACGCAATGTACAAACAGAATACGGTGAAGCACGACACACTTGCCCTGTATGTGATTCTGCACCCGTAGCCAGTGTTATCCATTTTGGTGATACGCAGGGGCTACGCTATTTACATTGCTCTTTATGTGAGAGTGAATGGAATATGGTGAGAATTAAATGTAGTAACTGTGAGCAAACAGGAAAATTAGAATACTGGAGTTTAGATAGCCAAGAAGCTGCAGTAAAAGCTGAAAGCTGTGGTGATTGTGAAAGTTATCTCAAAGCAATGTATCAAGAGAAAGACCCACATACAGAGCCTGTTGCTGATGATCTCGCAACACTCTTTTTAGATGCTGAGATGGAACAAAAAGGTTTAGCAAGAAGTGGGATCAACCCATTTTTGTTTCAGGTTGAATAACATTCACTAAATAAGCGGTGAGTTTGCGATAATTTTTTACAAATTGAGCGTAACTCACCTTATTTTGCAATTTAATCTTTAAAATCATTCCCTACTAATCATTTTCCCCAACTCCCTATTTTTCTGCTATAATCTCGCCTAATTTTCGGTATTTTGCCGAGCCAGTTTTTAGATGAATGGGAATGAAAATGTCTGAACAAAATCAATCAAATAGCTATGATTCTTCCAGTATTAAAGTGTTGCGTGGGCTTGATGCGGTGCGTAAACGTCCAGGGATGTATATTGGAGATACCGATGATGGTACAGGTTTACACCATATGGTGTTTGAGGTCGTGGATAATGCGATTGATGAAGCATTAGCAGGGCATTGCCAAGATATTATCGTTACGATTCATTCAGATAATTCTGTTTCTGTTCAAGATGATGGGCGTGGTATCCCCGTTGGTATCCACCCAGAAGAAGGCGTATCTGCGGCAGAAGTGATTATGACTGTATTACACGCAGGTGGTAAATTTGATGATAACTCTTATAAAGTATCGGGTGGTTTACACGGTGTTGGGGTATCTGTTGTAAATGCCCTTTCTTCAAAATTACAATTAACGATTCGTCGTGAAGGACACGTTCACGAGCAATTTTATAGCTTGGGCGAACCCGATGCTCCGTTATCTATTATTGGGGAAACCGAAAAAACAGGTACAACGGTTCGTTTTTGGCCAAGCTATGATATTTTCAAAAATAAAACAGATTTTGAGTACGCTATCTTATCTAAGCGTTTGCGTGAGCTCTCATTTTTAAACTCAGGTGTATCAATTAAGTTGATTGATGAACGAGATGATAAATTTGAGCATTTTCATTACGATGGCGGTATTAAAGCCTATGTTGAGTACTTAAACGAAGGAAAAACGCCTATTCACCCAACACCATTTTATCTTTCTACGGAAAAAGATGGTATTGGTGTTGAAATCTCAATGCAATGGAATGATAGTTTTAATGAAAATGTCTATTGCTTTACGAATAACATTCCACAACGTGATGGCGGTACGCATTTAGCTGGATTTCGTGGTGCATTAACTCGAGCATTGAAAAACTATATGGATTCTAGCGGTAAATTGAAAAAAGCAGATGCAAATATAGATGCATCAGGCGATGATGCTCGTGAAGGGTTGGTTGCGGTGATTTCGGTTAAAGTGCCTGATCCTAAATTTTCATCACAAACAAAAGATAAACTAGTTTCATCAGAAGTTCGCCCTGCCGTTGAAAGCTCAATGAATGAAGCATTACAGGAATATCTCTTAGAAAACCCGAATGATGCACAAAATATTGTGACTAAAATTATTGATGCAGCAAGAGCAAGAGAAGCAGCTCGTAAAGCACGAGAAATGACTCGTCGTAAAGGTGCATTAGATTTAGGTGGATTACCAGGTAAATTAGCGGATTGCCAAGAGAAAGATCCTGCATTGTCTGAGCTATACTTAGTGGAGGGGGATTCTGCGGGCGGTTCAGCAAAACAAGGGCGTGATCGAAAAAATCAAGCGATTTTACCGTTGAAAGGGAAAATCTTAAACGTAGAAAAAGCACGTTTTGACAAAATGCTCTCTTCTCAAGAAGTCGCGACCTTAATTACAGCACTTGGGGCAGGAATTGGACGTGATGAATATAATATTGAAAAGCTACGTTATCATAAAATCATTATTATGACCGATGCAGATGTCGATGGTGCACATATTCGTACATTATTATTAACGTTCTTCTACCGCCAAATGCCAGAATTGATTGAACGTGGTTATATTTATATTGCTCAGCCACCGCTGTATAAAGTGAAAAAAGGTAAGCAAGAAAAATATATTCAAGATAATGATGAGATGATGCAATACGAGCTTGCAATTTCATTAGATGGTGCAGCGTTATATGTGAGCGATACTGCACCTGCATTGAGTGGTTTAGCGTTAGAAAATCTGATTTCAGAATATAATGGCGTACAAAAACTTTTTGAACGCTTGGTTCGCCGTTATCCAAATGCCATTTTAAATGAGCTAATTTATCAACCTGCGTTATCAAAAGAGTTGGTAAAAAATGAGGCAGAAGTCACCGCTTGGAATAATCGTTTAGTTGAAAAATTAGTGTCGAAAGAAACTGGCGGAAGTAGCTATCAAGCAGAAGTATTCTTTAACCAAGAACGTCATATTTATGAACCGCAAATTATTGTAACGACACACGGTATTGATACAACATATCGTTTTGATTTTAACTTCATTACAAGCAATGAATATGGGCGTATTACCAAACTGGGTGAACAGCTTATCGGCTTGTTAGAGCCAACAGCGTATGTAATGCGTGGTGAGCGTAAACAAGCGATCAGCAGTTTCGCTGAAGCAATTGATTGGTTGGTAAAAGAATCTCGTAAAGGTTTAACGATTCAACGTTATAAAGGATTAGGAGAGATGAACCCAGAACAGTTATGGGAAACAACAATGGATCCAGTAGTGCGTAAAATGTTACAAGTTACTATTACTGATGCGATTGCTGCCGATAAACTATTTACCACCCTAATGGGCGATGAAGTTGAGCCACGTCGTGATTTCATCGAAAGTAACGCACTTTATGCGAATTTGGATATTTAACAAAGAAACTTTAATTGATTCATATGAATATTCAATGAAATCGAAATTTATGTGTAAATAATGAAAAATTTTATAAACCTAGCCCAATGCTAGGTTTTTTTATTGGTGTAATGGACAAAATAGTTGCTGATTTACCCATTACACCCATTTTTGATATCTAAAATATGTTATGAATCATTCAATCCATAATGGCAGTTGAATTTTAATTCGCAATCCGCCTAGAGGGCTTTTTTCAGCATTAACAGAACCTTTATGTTGCTGAATAGCGTTGTATACAATAGCTAGACCTAATCCAGTTCCCCCAGTTTGTCTGGCTCTGTCTTCTTCTACTCGATAGAATGGGCGAAAAATTTCTTCATATTGATGCTCAGGTACACCTGTACCATCATCATCAATGATAATCACCAAATCATTTTTTTCGATATAAATAATTACTTTGATGCAGTTTGTTGCATATTTTTTAGCATTACGAACGACATTTTCAACTGCACTAGATAAGGTTGCAATATTTCCATTGATATGGAATCGTTCAGGATGTGGAACCCTTACACTAACCAAAAAATCAAGATTATGTTGCTCTAATTCAAATTTAGCATCAGCAAAAATATCTTCCCAAATTTTATTAATTGTGAAAATTTCCCTGCGGAGATGTAAATCAACTTGTTGGCGAGAAAGTGATAGTAAATCGTGAATCATTGTATCTAATTTCTGTATTTCATTTTCGATACGAGTAAGTTCATTAGATTCACCATTACGGCGGCGAATGAGTGAAACTGCTAATTGCATACGCGTTAAAGGTGTTTTTAACTCGTGAGAAATATCAGAAAGTAGTCGTTGTTGATAGCTAGTCAATTTTTGCAGGGATAGAATCATTCTATTGAAACTTTTTCCTACTTGTCGTAATTCAATAATTCCTTCAGTTTCCAGTTTGGGATCTATCATTAAATTTCCTATTGCAACAGCATCGGCTGACATCCTTAGTGCTTTTACTGGCCTCGCTATTCGCAATGAAAGTCCAATCAATAAAGGGGTAAAAATAGCAAACAGAATAAGTAAAATTAGAATAGGGGAATCAAAAATAGCATTGATCACTTCTGTTTGTGGATCGACTTGATCAATGAAGTATTGATAATATTTTTTATCTTCAGAACTAACTAGAAATGGACCATAAATCTCAATTGTTCCAAAACGGCGTTGTAATGGCTCAAGAGGGTTATTAGCTTTAAAGATAAAGGCTCTTAATGTGTTTAGGTATTTTTTATTTACACCAACAATCGTATTAGTTTCTTGCTCAAAAAGAATTATATCAAACCCATTTGAGGTAACTGTTTTAAGGTTTCTATCAACAATTTCATCTAAATTATACTCTAATTGAGTATTTTGGCTTTCTTGATAAAAAAATCGTAGTTCTCGTTCTTTTATCGTATTAAAAATACGAGCATCAAATTTAGGCAAGGCTAAAGCAACGCTTAAAACTAATACGATCATTAAAGCAAAATAGGCAAAGATTTGAAACGCTAAATAATTACGTAGTGTTTTAAATTTATTCCATAAGTAAGCCATATCTAATTCCTAAATAAGTAAAAAAATCCCCCGTACAGGGGGATAATCAATTATTTGTCAGTTACAAGCAAATAGCCTCTACCTCGTAGGGTCTTAAACCAAGGTAAATTGTCATTACGTTCAGGTAACTTCTTACGCAAATTAGAAATGTGCATATCAATCGCTCTATCGTAAGGAGTCAAGCGTTTACCTAGAATCTCAATACTCAGTAATTCACGAGAAAGAATTTGCCCTGGATGACGCATTAAAATTTGTAATAATGCAAATTCAGTACCTGTTAAGTCTAAGTCTTTACCTTCAAAGATTGCTTGCTGACGACCTGGATGTAATTCAACGCCTCCAAAATTTAATAATTTGCGATCGTTTTCCTCATCATCAATAATGTCAACAACATTATTTTCTTTTATTACTTTAGTTCTACGTAAAATAGCTTTAATACGAGCAATAAGTTCGCGATCATTAAAAGGTTTTGGTAAATAATCATCAGCACCTAATTCTAAACCCAATACTCTGTCAATATCATCATCTCTTGCACTGAGCATTAGTACGGGTAAATCATATTTTTGACGAACTTGCTTTAAGGTCTCAATACCATTAAGTACAGGCATCATTACATCAAGTAGAACCAAATCATAATGCTGTATTTCAAGTTCTTTTAGAGCTTCTTGACCATTATGCACAACCAGAATGTCAAATCCTTCCAATGATAATAATTCAGCTAAAAGCTCGGTTAATTCAATATCATCATCAACAAGTAAAATTTTAGGCATAGACGATTTCCCATTTCAATTATAACAATTCATTACGCTATTTTAGCATTTCTTGACATTTTAGCCATTAAAGTTACTACTTTAACTAAATTTGTCAATTTATTCCATTGTTTTTATGTGATGCCAGATTAAATCTAACTCAGCAAGAGAGCATTCTTCAAGGCTTTTCCCTTGTTCTTTCACGTTTCTTTCAACCAGTTTAAAACGATTTTCAAACTTTACATTTGCATTACGCAAGCAAGTTTCGGCATCAATTTTATGGTGGCGACAAAGATTTACACTAGCAAAGAGTAAGTCCCCTAATTCCTCCGATAATTTATCTGGTTGAATTGAGTTAGCATTTAATTCCTCACGCACTTCTTCTAATTCTTCTTCTACTTTTGCCAAGACATCTTGTGGATTATCCCAATCAAAACCCACTTTCGCACAACGTTTTTGCAATTTAGTGGCACGAGTTAAAGCAGGTAAAGCAAAAGGCAAGTCATCTAAAATAGATTGTTGCTGTTTAGCTGCTTTTTCTTTAGCTTTCTGGGCTTCCCAATTTTGTAAGGCTTCTTCACTATTGTTAGCTGATTTATCCCCAAAAACGTGTGGGTGGCGATATATCAATTTTTCGTGAATGTCGCTTAGTACATCTTGAAAGGTAAAAGTGCCTTCTTCCTTTGCTAATTGACTAAAAAATACCACTTGGAGTAATAAATCGCCTAATTCTTCACGTAAAGCGGTACGATCTTTAGTGTGTATTGCTTCTGCAACTTCGTAGGTTTCTTCAAGTAAACAAGGAACCATTGAATCAAAAGTTTGCTTAATATCCCAAGGGCAGCCTGTTTGTGGATCTCGTAGTTTTTCAACAACCTCTAAAAATTGTTCAATGCTTACCATTTTATTCTCCCAAAATAATTATACTTTTATGTTACAATCTTTACATTTTAAAACATAATGCCTAAGGATTCACTATGGATTTAGCTTATCTTCAAAAAATGCCACAAGCAGAATTTACACAACGTCGTCAACGAGTGTTTGAACAAATGCAAGATAATTCTGCATTGATTGTCTTTACCGAAACCGAAAAACGCCGCAATAGCGATTGCGATTATTTATTCCGTCCAGATAGCTATTTTTGGTATCTCACAGGCTTTATTGAACCTAAATCGGCGTTATTGTTAGTGAAAAAAGCAGGGCAGTGTGAAAGCACCATTTTTCTACGTAAAAAAGATCCACTAATGGAAACTTGGAACGGTCGCCGCTTAGGCATTGAGTTAGCCCCTGCTACGCTAGAAGTTAATCAAGCCCACGATATTGAAGAAATTCAAGACATACTTGCAAAAAAAATGGCAGATCTAACCGCTTGTTATTATGCTCGTGGTGTTCAAGAGTGGGGAGATGGTCTTGTATTTGCTAGTTTAGATGCTATCAAAGCCAAACGCCAAAAATACCCAACCACCTTAATTGATTGGCAACCAATGCTATCTGAAATGCGTCTGTTTAAATCAGAAAATGAGTTGGCTTTATTGCAACAGGCTTGCCATATTTCTGCTCTTGCTCACGTTCGAGCAATGAAACAAACTCGTCCAAATCGCTATGAAATGGAAATAGAGGGTGAAATTCAATATGAGTTTTCACGTTTTGGAGCACGTTTTGCTTCTTATAATCAAATTGTTGCTGGCGGGGATAATGCTTGTATTCTGCACTACAATGAAAATGATCAAGTACTTCAAGATGGTGATTTATTGCTCATTGATTCGGGTGCAGAATTTGCAATGTATGCTGGTGATATTACCCGCACTTTTCCTATTAACGGAAAGTTTAGCCAAGCTCAACGTGAAGTGTATGAAATTGTCTTAGAAGCAATGAAAGAAGCTGCAAAATTGCTTGTGCCACAAGGTTCTATTTATCAGGCTAATGAGAAAGCTGTTCGCATAATGACAGAAGGAATGGTTCGTTTAGGTATATTGAAAGGCGATGTTGATAAGCTAATCGAAGAAAAAGCCTATAAAGCCTATTATATGCACGGTTTAGGACATTGGCTCGGGTTAGATGTTCACGATGTTGGCGATTACGGTAATGAACGAGATCGCCCTCTCGAAATTGGAATGGTATTGACCCTTGAGCCTGGGTTATATATCCCTAAAAGTGCGGATGTACCAGAACAGTATAAAGGCATTGGTATTCGTATTGAAGATAATCTGCTTATTACCGAATATGGCAATAAAAATCTCACAAGTGGCGTGCCAAAAGAGATTGATGAGATTGAATTACTGATGGCAACAAATTAGCATTGATATAATAGTCGGTGTAATGAATTTATCCATTACACCGCTACAAAGATTATTTCTTAGTAATAGCGCCTAAAATCCCACGCATAATTTGTTTCGTAACTTGATTACGAAGATTACGTCCAACAGATTGAGCAACGCTGCCAACAACTTGTTCTGCAATAGATTGTTCGCTTTTCTTTTTCGTACCAAAAATACTACCTAAGATGCCATTTAAGAAACTATTTTCTTCTTCCTTAGCTTGTTGTTCTGCTTGCTGTTGAGCTTGAACTTGTTGGTTTAATAACTCAAAAGCAGATTCGTTATCAACAAATTGGCTATAATGAAGGTAGAGATCATCTTGTTTAACTAGAGATAGACGCTCTTGTTCTGATATTGGTTTAAGTTGGCTTTGTGGTGGGTAAATATAAGCAATTTCCACAGGTGTTGGCATACCTTTTTCATCTAAAACAGAAACTAATGCTTCTCCAACACCGAGTTGGGTAATGGCTTCCACCACATTAACTGATGGATTTGCTCGGAAAGTTTCAGCAGCAGATTTGACCGCTTTTTGATCTTTCGGTGTAAAGGCACGCAATGCGTGCTGAACACGATTACCGAGTTGTCCTAATACGGATTCTGGCAAATCTAATGGGTTTTGCGTCACAAAATAGACACCAACACCTTTAGAACGGATTAAACGCACAACTTGTTCAATTTTATCGACTAACACTTTCGGTGCTCCATCAAACATTAAATGTGCTTCGTCAAAGAATAATACAAATTTAGGTTTATCAGGATCGCCAACTTCAGGCAGTTGTTCAAAGAGCTCTGCCATAAACCACAGTAAGAATGCACCATACATTCTTGGTGAATTGATGAGTTTTTCGGAATTGAGTACGTTAATAACACCACGTCCGTCACGCGTTTGCATCCAGTCATTCAAATCTAGAGCAGGTTCACCAAATAGATTACTTGCACCTTCATTTTCCAGTGTGAGTAATGCTCTTTGAATTGCTCCAACACTTGCAGCAGAAACATTACCATATTCAACTTGGAATACTTTAGCGTTTTCCGCCACAAATTTTAGCATTGCACGAAGATCTTTGAGATCAATCAATAGTAATCCTTTGTCATCGGCAACTCGGAATACTAAGTTTAACAAACCTTCTTGGGTATCGTTTAGGTTAAGTAAACGTGCTAGTAACATAGGCCCCATTTCTGAAATAGTGGTACGTAGTGGAATACCGCTCTGACCAAAAACATCCCAAAAAGAAACAGGGAAACCGTTTAAGTAATTTTCACCACCGAGTTGGAATTGTTCAATACGTTCTGCAATTTTTCCTTGGAAACTGCCCGCTTGTACTAAACCTGAGAGATCGCCTTTTACATCAACAAGAAAGACAGGAACGCCTGCATTACTGAAAGATTCTGCTAATTTGCGTAAGGTAACGGTTTTACCTGTTCCTGTTGCTCCTGCAATTAAGCCGTGGCGGTTTGCCATTTTGGCAACGAGCGATAACTCTTTGCCTTCTTTAGATTGAGCGATTGGGTAATTCATTATTTTCCTTTACGATAAGTTGAATGTGATTTAGTTTTTTCTCTAGTAGGTTTTGGCAATGCGAGTAAAGCTTCTTTATCGTATTGGCTAACAGGAATACGATGTCCGATATATTCTTCAATCGCAGGTAAATTCATCGCATAGCGTTCGCAAGCAAAACTAATTGAAGAACCACTTTCCCCAGCACGACCAGTACGCCCGATACGATGTACATAATCTTCACGATCATCAGGTAAATCATAATTGAATACGTGGGTAACATCAGAAATATGTAAGCCTCTTGCAGCCACATCTGTTGCGACTAAAATATCTAAATCGCCTTGGGTAAAACTATCAAGCAGTGCAAGGCGTTTTTTCTGTGGAATATCACCTGTCAATAAGCCAACACGATGCCCATCTGCATTTAAGTAGCTCCAAATTTCTTCACATTTATGTTTAGTATTGGCAAACACGATACAACGTTCTGGCCATTCTTCTTCCATCAATGTCAGTAAGAGAGCCATTTTATCTTCATTAGAAGGGTAAAATAGTTCTTCTTTAATGCGATGACCTGTGCGTTGAAGTGGCTCAATTTCTACATATTCAGCATTGTGCATATCTTCAAAGGCTAATTCTCTTACACGATGAGATAATGTCGCAGAAAAGAGCATTGTCAGGCGATTTTCAGGGGACGGGCATTTTCGCATTAGATAGCGAATATCTTTGATAAACCCAAGATCAAACATACGATCTGCTTCATCTAGCACCACAACTTGTACATAATTCAGATCGATAATACCTTGCTTGACATAATCAATAACACGCCCAGTCGTACCAACTAAAATATCAACACCTTTTTCAATTGCTTGAATTTGTTTATCGTAACCATCGCCACCATAAGCAAGAGCAAGTTTAAATTCAGTATGGCTGACAAGAATTTCTGCATCTGATGCAATTTGAACCGCTAATTCGCGTGTAGGAGCTAAAATCAATGCTCGTGGTTGATTCGGTTTTGTTGGAATATATTGAGAAAGCAAGTGATGAAATGTCGCCACAAGAAATGCAAGAGTTTTTCCTGTCCCTGTTTGTGCTTGTCCTGCAATATCTTGCCCTGCTAATGTATAAGGTAAGGTTTTGGCTTGAATTGGCGTACAAAATTCAAAGCCTTTATCATCAAGTGCTGCGAGCACGCGATCGTGAATAGGGAAATCAATAAAGCGTGTTTCTGTGAGATGTTTAGACATCATATTCTCCCGTTGTGATAAGCGGGTAGATGGATAGAGAATTTTGCAAAAATTTTCACTAAACTCACCGCTTAAAAACACCTATTTTAAGGATAAAAAATTTCTGAGAAGATACCATAAATGCGTTAATTTTAGTAGAATCTTTAATAATTTCTCTCACAATTTCAATAATCAGGAGTTTTTATGACTGCAAATACACAACCAAATCTGAAAAATCGTCATTTTTTACGTTTAATGGATTTTACACCAGACGAAATTCGCTATTTACTTGAACTTGCCGCAAAACTGAAAGCAGATAAAAAATCAGGAACAGAAATACAGACATTAAAAGGCAAAAATATTGCGTTAATTTTTGAAAAAAGCTCAACTCGTACTCGTTGTGCTTTTGAAGTCGGGGCGTTTGATCAGGGAGCAAACGTGAGTTATATCGGGCCAAGTGGATCACAAATTGGGCATAAAGAATCAATGAAAGATACGGCTCGTGTATTAGGTCGAATGTATGATGGTATTCAATATCGTGGTTATGGGCAGGAATTAGTACAAACATTAGCGGATTATTCAGGTGTACCTGTGTGGAACGGTTTAACCGATGAGTTTCACCCAACTCAAATTTTAGCAGACTTTTTAACAATGCAAGAGCATTCAACCAAACCGCTAAATCAGATTAAACTCGCTTATTTAGGCGATGCTCGCAACAATATGGGAAACTCGTTTGTAGAAGGGGCTGCATTGATGGGAGTTGATCTTCGTTTAGTCGCTCCAAAACAATTCTTCCCAGAACAAACGTTACTTGATGAAGTCGCAGAAATGGCCTCAAAAACAGGGGCAAAAATCACTTGTACGGAAGACGTGGCAGAAGGGGTTAAAGATGTCGATTTCGTTTATACCGATGTGTGGGTGTCAATGGGCGAGCCAGAATCAGCGTGGGAAGCTCGTATCAATCTAATGAAACCTTATCAAGTAAATAGTGAATTGATGTTAAAAACAGGTAATCCCGATGTTAAGTTCTTACATTGCCTACCAGCGTTCCACGATGATCAAACAACAGTTGGGAAAGAAATTGCTCAAAAATATGGAATGAATGGCTTAGAAGTAACCGATGAAGTTTTTGAATCCGAGGCTTCAATCGTATTTGACGAGGCGGAGAATCGTATGCATACTATCAAAGCTGTGATGGTGGCGACATTAGGCAACATTTAGTGTTAGATTTAATTATATAAGGAGATTACCTATGAAATTATCAAATATTTCAGCAATGAGTTTATTATCTGTTTTTGTATTAACTGCTTGTGGTGGCGGATCTGGTGGTGGAAATGGAAATAGTTCAACTTCATCAACATCTTCTACAAATTCTACAGGTAAAGCGCTTAACAATATTCCAGAGAATACTAATAAAGCTCCTGAGAATAATCATCAAAATCCAGAAACTAAACCAAATGATAGTGGTACAGAAAAGTCTGAACCTAAAGTAGAGGATAAAAAAATTGAAGGTTATCGTTTAGATGCAAAACGAGGAGATTCTGGCGATTTTTCTTGGAGTTTAAAAGGTAATGATTTGAATTATTTATCTGTATGGGGTAAGAAGATTCCTTTGATTGAATTAGGTTCAGAACCGAATGAAAAAGGCTGGTATAGTGTCGGTTTTAATAAACAAGGTTTGATAAGTAGCAATCAGCAATTAACCTATACTCGTCACGGTGTTTTTCAACCTGTAACCAGCAATGATGTATACATTTTTGCACAAGGTGAAAAAGCAACAGAGGTTCCAACTATGGGTGCTTATAATTATAAAGGTCAGGCAACTATGGTTTATGTGGATAATAACGATGCAAATAAGATATTACGATTGGCTGAATATCCTGCAGAATTTATCGCAGACTTTGGAAAAAAAGAATTGCTAGGAGCTATTTCACTTCTTGATCAACAAAATAATGTCTTACCATTAACTGCAGAAATTAATGGCGATAAATTTAAACATTGGGGCGGATTTGATGGTGTTTATGTTGAAGGTCAATTCTATGGACCGCAAGCGAGTGAACTAGGCGGAATTTACTATAAACGAGATAAGTTTAGTGGAACTTTTGGTGCTAAAAAGCAAGAGAAACAGGATAAATAAGTAGTTTCTAAAATTTTTCTATAGTTGATTAAATAGTGGTTAATTATTTTGAAATAATTGCTACTATTTTTTTATAATTTGCAAATCGTTCATTAAATTTCTTGTAAACAAAAATTTCCAAATTGTTAATTTGGCGTTATCATAGGCACCTATAAGCGGTAAGATTTGGCTTAAAATTTGCAAAAAGGATAAACAATGAGATTAGCGATAACCTGTGTAGAGAGAGTAGGCGTAGCCCAAGATATTTTAAGTTTATTAGTAAAAAATCAGATAAATTTAGAAGGTATTGAGCTACAAAAATTTGCGGATAAAGGGGTGGTATATTTACGCACCGAAGTTGTAGATGAAAATGTACAGCCTAAATTACTCAAAGAAATTGCCAAAATTTCAGGAATAACACAGGTTCAGCATATTCATCATTTACCCCAAGAACGTAAAAATTTAGAGTTACAAGCAGTATTAGGTGCTTTGCCTAACCCTGTTTTATCCATTGATTTACAAGGGAATATTGAGTTTGCTAATCAACAGGCGATTAAGTCTTTATTGCCAGTGTATAAGCAGAATCTATCTAAACGTAAGCAGGATAAATTACAGACACTCGATGGTATTCCATTGAACGATGTGTTAGCAAATTTAAATAAAACAAAGTGGTATAAAGCCTTTCTTGAACAAGGGGCTACTGCACAGCAAGATACCTTACAGCCTATTTCTTACCCAATTCAATTTGATAATCAGATGTGGCGTATTGATTTATTACCCATTGAATTATGGGAGACCGATCAAAATCGCCCGTTAGGTTATGTAGTAGCACTGCAATCACAACAAGCAATGCAACTCGACTTACATCAATTTATGGCTAATCAAACCAGTGAATTTGATTCAATGATTGCAAGCAGTCCTAAGATGAAGCTCGCTATTGAACAAGCCAAGAAATTTGCCATTTTGAAAGCACCTTTACTGATTCAAGGCGAAACAGGGACGGGTAAAGATTTATTTGCCAAAGCCTGTCATCAATTTAGTTTTAGACGAGATGAGCGTTTTATTGCTGTAAACTGTGCAGGCTTGCCCGAAGAAGATGCCGAAAGTGAAATGTTTGGTTACAGTATTGAAGGCAAAGAAAGAATGGGCTTTTTTGAATACACCAATGGTGGCACAGTTCTATTAGATAATGTGGCTGAGCTATCCTTAGATATGCAAGCCAAGCTATTGCGTTTTTTAAATGACGGTGTATTTCGTAGAGTGGGTGAAGAGCGTGAAATTCAGGTTGATGTAAGAGTGATTTGTACTACACAGAAGCCATTAGCTCAGCTTGTCAGTGAAGGCAAAATGCGAGAAGATCTTTATCATCGCTTAAATGTTCTGACATTAAATTTACCACCATTGCGTGAGCGACAAGCCGATTTGCCTTTACTTGCCGATCATTTTATTAGCCAAATTAGCCAACAGCTTGGTATCAAAGAGCCGAGCTATGATGAATTTTTCTTACAAGCCTTACAGCGACACCGCTGGGCAGGAAATTTACGAGAGCTTTATAATGCGATTTATCGTGCTTGTTCATTGGCGAATCAACAACTCCAAGTCAAAGATTTAGATTTGCCTGAAGAGTCGTTGCCTGATGCAGAAATGTTAAATTTAGAGCAAGCATCACTTGATGAATTACTTAATCAGTTTGAGTCTTCATTATTACGCAAGTTCTATGCAGAATATCCGAGTACTCGTAAACTTGCACAACGTTTAGGGATTTCTCACACCGCAGTGGCGAATAAATTGCGACAATATGGAATTGGTAAATAATGAAATACTATCGACAAGCGGTTACTTTATACAGTTTTTTTGCAATATTTAGCTTAAATCCAACCGCTTATTCCGCCCCGAGTATTCCTCAAGCCTTGCTAAATAATAGCGTGGTTTATTGTACTGACGGTTCAGATTTTTCTTTTAATCCCCAACGAGCAGAAGTGGGGAGCAATATGAATATTGTTACGGAACAACTTTATGATAAATTGATTGAGTTTGATCCCGTTACCAATAAATTGAAACCCGCCCTAGCAGAACGATTTGTAGTCAGTGATGATGGTTTAACCATTACATTTTACTTGCGTAAAAATGTATCGTTTCACCATACTCCTTGGTTTACACCAACTCGTAAGCTCAATGCAGAAGATGTGGTATTTTCATTAAATCGAATGATGGCGAGAGAATTTGAACTACCAGAGTTAAGTACTGAGCAGCAAGCGACTTTAGCTCGTTATCGTATCAATAGCGAAATTGCCGAGCGAACCTATTTTCCGTATTTTGAAAGCGTGGGACTAAAACACCGTATTCAGGCAATTACGGCACAAAATAGCCACACTGTAACGATTAAATTGGCAACTGCCGATAATTCTTTATTGCATCATCTTGCTAGCCAATATGCAGTTATTTTGTCGAAAGAGTACGCTCTACAATTAAATGCTGATGAAAATCTCGCTCAATTAAACCGCTTTCCTATTGGTACAGGGGTATATCAAGTTGAACGTTATGTGCAAGATGATCACGTTCGTCTCATTCCAAACCCACATTACTGGGGGAAAAAAGCTCATATTGGGAATATGATTGTTGATTTTTCAACAACAGCGACAGGGCGAATGGCAAAATTCTTAAATAAAGAGTGTGATATAGCAGCTTTCCCTGAGCCTAGCCAGTTATCTGTTTTAGCTGATAAGCAGGCAATTATACAAAGTGATGGTGCAAACTTAGCGTATTTGGCATTCAATTTTCGCCAAGAAAAGATGCAAGATATTGCCTTTCGTCAGCAAATTGCACAAGCCATTGATCGCAAGCGATTAGCAAAATTACTGTTTTATTCAATGGCGGACGTTGCTGAAAATGTATTACCCAAAGCGATTTTTCCTGAAACAAACCCTGATGGTTATCTTTATCCGAACATTATTCGCAAAAAATTAGCCGAAACTGACCGCTTGAATTTATGGGTGGTAGATGAGAAAAAAGTTTATAATCCACATCCATTAAAAATGGCAGAATTGATTCGGGCGGATTTAGCTAAAGTTGGTATTACAGTTAAGGTTCGTCAAGTTAGTCGAGCTTATCTAGTACAGCAATTAGAGAATAATCAAGCAGACTATGATCTCATTTTAGGTGGCTGGCTAGCGAATAATTTTGATGCTGATGGTTTTTTGTCGCCTATTCTGAGTTGTAATGCACAAAATGCAGTGACTAATTTATCAAACTGGTGCGATCACGATTTTGATGCGTTGCTACAAAGTGCAAGGTTGAGTGAAGATCATTTTGTACAACGACTACTGTATCGTCAAGCACAGGAATTATTGCAACAGCAACTGCCAATCCTACCGCTTGTGAATACTAAAAGGGTGTTATTAGTTAGCCCTAAAGTTGCTAAGGTCAATATTAGCCATTTTGGGCAAGTTAAATTAGCAGACATATACCTAAAAGTGTTACCTGCACATTAGCAGAATACGCAATGAGAAAGTTAAAAAATGTTATTTGCATTGATTAGAAAATTATTTTTAACCTTAATTACGCTGATTATTTTATCTTTTATCAGCTACCATATTTTATTGCGAGATCCGTTAAATAATCTAGTTGGCAATGATTTCACTGCGTATTTCAATTATGTTCAAGCCTTATTACAAGGGGATTGGGGGATTAACCACAACACAGGAGAACCATTAGCTAAACAGATCTTAAATGTATTTCCTGCTACGATCTCACTCTGTTTATCGGCAACCTTTTTATCTCTATTACTGGGGATTCCCCTTGGATTTTTTTCAGCAACACAACGGCAACATCTGGTTGGGAAACTACTTTCAACATTTGGTTCACTTAGTTTAGCTGTGCCAGTATTTTGGTTGGCAATCTTATTACTTGCTTATGCATCAATAAATCATTGGGCAATCTCAGCAGTGGGGGAAATTCACCCAATTTATGCAGTACCAGCAGTTACAGGCGTTACCTTTATTGATATTTTACTGTCCGATTCCCCTTATAAATTAAAAATGATGCAAAGTGCGTTACAACATTTGGCTTTACCAACTTTAATTCTAGCATTACCCGCAACGTTAGAAACCTTACGCATTACAGAGCAACGGACGTTATATGTAATGAAACAGAATTATGTCAAAGTAGCTCGTGTGCGTGGTTGGTCGCCATTAAAAATTTGGCGCAACCATATTATTCGCAATACACTTCCTGCCTTAATTCCAATGATAGCACGCAATGTAACGCTTATTTTTGCCTTTGGAATGTTAATTGAAAATGTAGTGAGCTGGGACGGTGTTGGACGTTGGATGATTAACGCTTTATCTATTCAAGATTACCACGCGATTTCTGCTGGAGTGGTGGCAATCGGTTTATTTGTATTATCGGTGGATTTACTAGCAAGTTTAGTTACCACCTTATTAGACCCTTCACAGAAGAAAGATTGGTATGCTAAATAATAAAGATCCTGAACAATTTAGAGAGTCTGCCTATTTTAGTCAATTTTGGTCGGTGCTACGTCAAGATACTGTTGCATTGGTGAGTGTTAATCTATTTTTTGCATTACTTGGCTTGACATTATTAGGTTATTGGATAGCTCCGTATTCTGCCGATCAGCAGTTTATTGGTTTGGAATTGATGCCGCCATCTTGGAACGATCAGGGGCAAATTAGTCACTTCTTTGGTACTGATGATCTAGGACGAGATATTTTTAGTCGGATTTTATCAGGTTTCTATTATACCGTAGGCTCAGCATTGGCAATTACGCTCGCTATTGCCATTATCGGTGGGGTAATTGGTATTTTAGCAGGGGCAAAAAAGGGGAGCTCTTTTTTCATTCTTTCACATTTGTTTGATACCTTTTTATTTACGCCTATTCTGTTAATTGCAATTATTATCGCAACGCTAATGGAGCCAAGTTTACCCAATGCAATGTTGGCTATTTTTTTAGCAATGTTACCGCATTTTATCCATAAAATTTATCAAACTACTCAGCAAGAGCTAAAACGAGAATATGTTGTTACCCTTCGTTTAGAAGGGGCAAGATTTAGAGATCTTGTGAAAGAAGTGATACTACCCAATTTAACCGTGATTGCAGTGAAAGAACTTTCCCATATTTTTGTAATAGCAGTGCTGGATATTAGTGCATTAAGTTTTATCTCACTTGGGGCAAAAAGCCCAACACCTGAATGGGGAACAATGATTCGAGACTCAATGGAATTAGTCTATATTGCCCCTTGGACAGTGATTTTACCTGGGCTTGCAATCGTCTTCGTGATCTTAATTATTACGCTATTGGGTAATAGTATTGTGCGTGTTTTAGAAAAATATCGGTATTAGTTATGGCATTGTTAGATATTCGTCATTTAAGCATTGAAATTGAAACACCAGAAGGGCGAATTAAAATGGTGGACAACATCAATCTCACACTAGATAGCGGTGAGATTTGTGGCTTAGTTGGCGAATCAGGTTCAGGCAAGAGTTTAATTGCCAAAGTTATCTGTGGATTGGTTAAAGAAGAGTGGATTATTACCGCTGATCGGTTTCGTTTTAATGATGTTGAGCTTTTAAAACTTTCACCATCACAACGTAGAAAGCTAGTAGGTGATGATATTTCAATGATCTTCCAAGATCCACTTTCCTGTTTAGACCCAAGTTTACCCATTGGTAAACAATTAAGCCAAACTATCCGCTTTAAAGGTAAATGGTGGCAATGGTTCGGCTGGAAAAAACGAAAAGCTATTGAACTATTGCATCGTGTGGGTATTAAAGATCACCAAGATGTGATGCAAAGTTACCCAACGGATTTAACTGAAGGGGAAGCTCAAAAAGTGATGATTGCAATGGCTGTGGCTAATCAGCCCCGTTTATTAGTGGCTGATGAACCAACAAATACAATGGAAGCCACAACACAGCTACAAATTTATCGCTTGCTTTCCAGTATGAATAAGAACTTAGGCACATCAATCATTTTAGTCAGTAACGATATGTTGAGTATTCATAAATGGGTTGATTCCTTTAATGTGCTTTATTGCGGTCAAACGGTGGAAATTGCCACGAAAGAAACCATAATGGAAACCCCATTTCACCCTTACACTTCGGTGTTATTACATAGCGTTCCCGATTTTTCTCAGCCTTATCCATTTAAAGGGCGGTTAAATACCCTAAAAGGTAGCGTCCCAATGCTTAAAGAGATGCCAATTGGTTGCCGCCTTGGGCCACGTTGCCCTTTTGCCCAGAAAAAATGTGTGGTTAAACCGCCATTAAGAAAGTTCCGCCAACACGAATTTGCTTGTCATTTCCCGATTAACTTTCGTGAGCAGAATTTCTTGAAAAAAGCCGAATTTATCCCTGTGGTTGTGAATGATAAGCCTGAGATGAGTGGGTAAGTAAGGACACCCAAAAACGATGTCCTATATTTGTCTTTACACCCAACCTTTCTCTCTAAACATTTTAAGTGTTTTAACAAAAACTTCCATCTCTTGTGGCGTGCCGAGTGTTAAACGATTCCAACCTTGGATCGGTAAAAATTCTCTACCAACATAAATTTGGTGTTCTTTCATACGTTGTTGATAAGTTTTTACATCGCCTTTAATTTGGTGGAAAATAAAATTCGCATTAGAATCAACATATTTTAAGCCTAATTCAGTGAGTGCTTTTTGAACTATCTGACGAGAAGCATTGATAGTTGCTAAACTGAGCTGTTCAAATTGTGGATCTTGTAATGATGCGATAGCGGCAACTGCACCTGCTAAGTTTGTGTTGTCGTAAGACATACAACTTTCTGCTAAGGCAACCACTTCTTCTGTACCTAATAAATAGCCAATACGATAGCCTGCTAACCCATATAACTTAGAGAATGTACGAGTTACTGCAACATTATTTTTATTCGCTTTAATCAGTTCAATACCACTTTTAAAATCAGGATTTTGGACTAATTCAGCATAGGCTTCATCTAAGATAAAGAAATGATGAGCAGGTGCTGTATTGATCCAATCAAATAAGGTTGTCGCAGGGGTAATCATTGCCGTTGGATTGTTTGGGTTGCAAAGATAGAAAATAGTTTCGCCCTTAAATTGTTCAGCAGCCTGTTGCAGTTGCTTAATATCAAAAGAGAAATCTGCCATTAACGGCACTTTAACCACAGAAATACCCAATGCTTGTGCATATAACTCAGCATAGTTAAAAGTAGGATCTGGCACAACAAGCTGAATTGGCGTGTTATTTTTCTGTGCTCTAATAATCAATGCTTGAACAATAGCCTGAATATTTTCAGATGAGCCATTCCCCATAGAAATTTGATTAGTCGCTAAGTTGAATTTTTTGGCAATTAAGCCGATTAACTCTTCACGCTGATCGTCTGGGTAACGAAACCCAATATCTAAACTGTCTGAAATTGCTTTTTTGGCTTTAGCAGACATACCTAATGAGTTTTCATTAAAGTTGAGTTTAATCGGAAGTGAAACACCTTGTGGCATTGAAAGCCCAGTTGCTTCTACTTTCTTACTGAATGTTGAAAAAGCGGTTGTTAAAGCCGCTGCACCTGCTAATTGAAAAAGTTGTCTGCGTTGCATATAAATCTCCTAAATAAAGTGTATAAATGAATATAAAATCACAAAAAATGAATTTTTATTCAATATAAATGAGTTTTATAATTTTGCAAGCAGAATTTTTAAAATATGATGAAATGTGTTTAAAAAATAACAGGGCAACTGTATATGTTGCCCCAGATTATTGACAAAGTCTTTTTTCATTCGGACGCCAGCGTGGCGCCCCTACAAGAAAGGTTATAACCAATTGAAAAATAACAGATTTT
>NZ_LEKM01000160.1 GCF_009761375.1 Ursidibacter arcticus
GGTTTGTCATCAGTCTGGGGCAACTGTATATGTTGCCCATTTTTCAACCTAAACACCAAACAACAGTTCATCTTTAAATTGGTAACTGAGTGAATTTTCCCCTGTGGTTTCTATTTTGCCGTTGCTGTAAAAAAGCTGGAGTTACTCAGGGTTATTGGCGAAGTAGGGGATACTTTGTGTCAGTAATTTGCGTAGGCGTTCGGGTTTGATCATCTGTGGTAATCTTTAGCTTTGTCGATTTGGTCTTGCATTTTTTAAAGCAGTTTTCAGCAACAGTGCTGTCTGCTCGCATTGCGTTACGAAGTTCACTCAGAGAGATGTCGAGAAAAAGCCATTATTGCGGATATATTCGTTTGTTGGCTCAATGGCGGTATAACTATCATCGAACGTATCAAGGAGAAATGTACTGTGGAAGAACGCCAAATGGAGACGCTACTTGATGGAAAACATATTGGGGTTGAAAAGAATTTAAGCTCAAATTAATCTGACAGACTCTCTGCTTATAAATGGGAGACTGTCAGATTAGGTTTGATCTTCTACAGATCAATTCAGATTGCAAAATAATTCACAAATCATACCGCTTAATTTTACAACAAGTTTATAAGCAGTTCTTCTCGCCTCGTGATAAGCTAATCACACCAGAGCGAACAATTTCAATGATGGTCGTTTCTGCTTTCACTGCTTCAATAAACGCATTGAGTTTTTCACTCGTCCCTGCCAACTGAATAGTATATTGTTTTGGGGTAATATCCACGATTTGCCCGCGGAAAATATCCACCATTCTTTTTAGTTCATCTCTTGCACTGCCAGTAGCTCGCACTTTAAGCAACAAAACTTCACGTTCAACGTGTTCACAATGGCTTAAATTGATCACCTTGAAAATATCAATTAGCTTATGTAATTGCTTTTCAATTTGCTCTAATACTTTTTCATCGCCTTGTGCCACAATCGTCATTCGAGAAAGGCTTGGATCATCTGTTGGTGCTACGGTTAAACTTTCAATGTTAAAACCACGTTGAGAGAAAAGCCCAACCACACGAGATAAAGCTCCTGATTCATTCTCTAATAATACGGATAATGTTCTACGCATCTGTTCTCTCCGTTTTGCTAAGCATCATATCTTTCATTGACTCACCACGAATTTGCATCGGGTAAACGTGTTCTGTTTCATCAACTAATACATCGACAAAGACCAATTTATCTTTAATCGCAAAGGCTTGTTGAAGTTTTTCTTCTAATTCTTCTGGTTTCGTAATTTGAATACCAACGTGTCCGTAGGCTTCTGCTAGTTTTACAAAGTCAGGTAATGAATTCATATAAGATTGCGAATGGCGACCTGCATAAATAATATCCTGCCACTGTTTTACCATTCCTAAGAAGCGGTTATTTAAGTTGATGATAACCACAGGCGTATCATACTGTTTTGCGGTTGAAAGTTCTTGGATATTCATTTGAATACTACCATCACCTGTTACGCAGACAACAGTTGCATCAGGATAAGCAAATTTAACCCCAATCGCAGCAGGTAATCCAAAGCCCATAGTGCCTAATCCACCAGAATTGATCCAACGTCTCGGCAGATCAAATGGATAATGCAAAGCAGCAAACATTTGGTGTTGCCCTACATCTGATGCAACATAAGCATCACCATTTGTGATTTTATAAACTGCTTGAATAACTTCTTGTGGCTTAATTACCGTTCCTTTCTCAAATTTTAAACATTGGCGAGCTTTCCAACCATCAATTTGTTGCCACCAAGCGGTAAGATCTGCTTGATTTTTTGCAAGATTTTCTTCACTTAACAATGCTAAAAATTCATCTAATACATTCTCAGCACTGCCTACAATTGGAATATACGCAGGTACAGTTTTAGAAATTGATGCGGGATCGATATCAATATGAATGACTTTAGCATTTGGGCAATATTTAGCTAAATTATTGGTGGTACGATCATCAAAACGCACGCCGATACCCAAAATCAAGTCACTTTCGTGCATTGCATTATTGGCTTCATAAGTACCGTGCATTCCTAACATTCCTAAAAACTGTTTGTTTGTACTTGGGAATGCACCCAATCCCATCAATGAGCTTGTTACAGGCAAATTCAATTTTGTAGCAAATTCAGTCACTTGTTGGCTTGCATTTCCCAATACAACGCCACCACCGACATAAAGTACGGGTTTTTTAGCGACTAATACTGCTTTTAAGGCTTTCTTAATTTGCCCTTTATGCCCTTGTACATTTGGGTTATATGAACGTAATGAAACTTCTTTAGGATATTCATAGCTAAATTTATTTGCAGGATTTACAACATCTTTAGGTAAATCAATCACAACAGGGCCTGGGCGACCTGTTGAAGCAATATAAAACGCCTTTTTGATAATTTCAGGAATATCTTCCGCACGTTTTACTAAGAAACTATGTTTTACCACAGGGCGAGAAATCCCGACCATATCACATTCTTGGAATGCGTCTGAACCGATTAAGCTTGATGGCACTTGTCCTGAAAATACAACTAATGGAATTGAATCTGAATATGCAGTAGCGATCCCTGTAATTGCATTCGTTGCACCAGGTCCAGATGTAACAAGTACACAACCCACTTTCCCTGTTGCTCTGGCATAACCGTCCGCCATATGTACTGCACCTTGCTCGTGGCGTACAAGTACGTGTTTTATCCCACCTAAAGTATGAATCGCATCATAAACATCAAGCACTGAACCACCTGGGTAACCGAAAACGTATTCTACGCCTTCATCACGCAAGGATTGTACAACCATTTCTGCACCAGAAAGTTTTTTCATTAAATCCTCCAACGACTAAAATTTATTACAGCAACATTTTGCTACAAACTGAATAATGCGGATTGTGCTAGAAAATCTTGGTATTGTCTAGTATTAAAAATGGAGTGTTTTAGTGTTTTTGTAGTATAAAATATCAAAAATAACAAAAAATAAGATTTTTATAATGAAAAATAAATTAAATTTGCTATTTAAAGTAAATAAAACCAAATTTTATAAAATAAAAGTTTTAAAATAAATTTTCAAAATTTGAGAGATTGTTCACACTTATGGGTAAATTGATTATATAAAGTGTAAAAAAATTAGAACTTTGTCACAAAAAAAGTTGCAAATTTCAGTTAGAATGTTACCGCTTGTACGGCTTGCCGATACATAAATTTTACTTTCATCATTCATAGAGAGGATAACAATATGGATAATTCATTACGTCAAGCAGCTCTTGATTTTCACGAGTTTCCTATTCCAGGGAAAATTGAAGTCACGCCAACTAAATCACTGGCAACTCAGCGAGATCTCGCCCTTGCTTACTCTCCAGGGGTAGCAGAGCCTTGTTTAGAAATTGAAAAAGATCCACTTGCTGCTTACAAATACACAGCAAAAGGGAACTTGGTTGCGGTTATTTCAAATGGTACTGCGGTATTAGGTTTAGGTAATATCGGTGCATTAGCAGGCAAACCTGTAATGGAAGGGAAAGGTGTTCTTTTCAAAAAATTTGCTGGCGTAGATGTATTTGATATTGAAATCAACGAAAAAGATCCTGAAAAACTCGTTGATATTATTGCATCACTTGAGCCAACTTTTGGTGGTATTAACCTAGAAGATATTAAAGCACCTGAATGTTTTTACATTGAGCAAAAATTGCGTGAGCGTATGAACATTCCTGTGTTCCACGACGACCAACACGGTACAGCAATTATCAGTGCTGCAGCAGTAATTAACGCATTACGCATTATTGATAAAAAAATTGAGAACGTCCGTTTAGTTGCATCAGGTGCAGGGGCTGCCTCTATTGCGTGCTTGAATTTATTACTTTCATTAGGAATGAAACGTGAAAATATCGTAGTTTGCGATTCTAAAGGGGTAATTTATAAAGATCGTGATGATCGTATGGATGAAACCAAAAAATTCTATGCGATTGAAGATAACGGCTGGCGTACACTGGCTGATGCGATTCCAAATGCAGATATTTTCTTAGGTTGTTCTGCTGCTGGAACATTAACGCAAGATATGGTGCGTACAATGGCTGCTCACCCACTGATTTTGGCACTTGCTAACCCAAATCCAGAAATCACCCCACCAGAAGCTAAAGCTGCTCGCCCTGATGCGATTGTTTGTACAGGACGTTCTGACTATCCAAACCAAGTTAATAACGTACTTTGTTTCCCATTCATTTTCCGTGGAGCATTAGACGTAGGGGCGACAACAATCAACGAAGAAATGAAACGTGCCGCAGTTTATGCGATTGCTGATTTAGCCCTTGAAGAGCAAAATGATGTTGTTACATCTGCTTATGGTGGTGAAGGTACAGAATTTGGTGCAGACTACATTATTCCACGCCCATTTGACCCTCGCTTAATTGTGCGTATTGCACCAGCGGTAGCAAAAGCGGCAATGGATTCTGGTGTAGCCACTCGACCAATTCAAGATTGGGATAGCTACATCGAAAAACTCACGCAGTTTGTTTATAAAACAAACCTATTTATGAAACCAATTTTCAGCCAAGCTAAAGCAGATAAAAAACGTATTGTCTTGGCAGAAGGTGAAGAAGTAAAAGTTTTACACGCTACGCAAGAAATCGTTTCAATGGATTTAGCTTACCCAATTCTTATTGGTCGCCCAGCTATTATTGAAGCTCGCATTAAAAAATTAGGTTTACGTCTAGTTGCGGGTAAAGATTTTGAGATCGTTAATAATGAACAAGATGAGCGTCACGAATTATTATGGAAACGTTACTACGATTTGATGAAACGTCGTGGTATTACGGAAGCGATTGCAAAACGTGTGACAACATCAAATACCACCGTTATTGCGTCTTTATTAGTTGAAATGGGCTATGCTGATGGTTTAGTTTGTGGTCTATTCGGATCTTATAGTCGCCATTTAGAAGCGATCAAAGATATTATTGGTGTGAAATCAGGCGTGAAAGTTCCAGCTGCACTTAATAGCTTAGTTCTTCCAACAGGTAACGTCTTTATGACTGATACCTATGTCAATGTTGATCCAACAGCAGAAGAGCTTGCTGAAATAACCACTATGGCATCAGCAGAAATTAGACGTTTCGGTATTGAGCCTGCTGTTGCGCTTATTTCTCACTCTAACTTTGGCTCATCAAATGCACTTGGTGCACCAAAAATGCGTAAAGTGTTAGAATTAGTTCAACAACGTGAACCTGAATTGATGATTGATGGCGAAATGCACGGTGATTTAGCTCTCTCTGAAAAATTACGTCGTGATTATATGCCAGACAGTCCATTAAAAGGTGCGGCCAACTTATTAGTAATGCCAAATGTGGAAGCTGCTCGTATCAGTTATAACTTACTGCGTGCAACCACAACAGCAATTACCGTAGGACCAATTTTAATGGGTATGAACAAATCTGCACATATTCTTAACCCACAATCATCTGTTCGCCGTATTATCAATATGGTGGCATTTGCAGCGGTCAAAGCACAAACTCAAGAGTAATCTTGAATAGATAATCCAACAAAGCGGTCGTTTAGAGTGAAAAATTTACAAGCCTCTAAATGGCCGTTCGTTTTTAATTATTGGCAATTTTTTCTATCACTCTTTTCTGCTATAATTCTTATTTTTAGAACAACGGAAAATCCTATGCTTGCCATCATTTCCCCAGCCAAAACCCTTGATTTTGAAACGCAAGTTGAACAATTTGCATTTTCTCAACCAGAACTCACCGCTTATAGCCAACAGCTTATTGATATTTGTAAACAACTCAGCCCTGCGGAAGTTGGCTCATTGATGTCGATTAGCGACAAACTCGCCAGTTTGAATGTTGCACGTTTTGCCGAGTGGCAGCTTGAACATACACCAAATAATGCCAAAGCAGCGTTATTTGCCTTTAAAGGCGATGTTTATACAGGGTTAGAGGCAGAAACGCTGACAAAAGTAGAAGTAGAATATGCTCAAGCACATTTAAGAATGTTATCGGGATTATATGGCTTACTTAAACCTTTAGATTTGATGCAACCCTATCGCTTAGAAATGGGGACAAAACTCGCTAATCCGAAAGGTAAGGATCTCTATCATTTTTGGGGCGATGTTATCACTTATCATTTACAACAAGCGATTGATGATCAGGGCGATAATGTGCTTATCAATCTTGCCTCTGATGAATATTTTGGTGCAGTACAGCCTAAAAAATTACAAGCGAGAATTGTTAAACCTGTTTTTTTAGATGAAAAGAATGGTAAATATAAAGTCATCAGTTTCTATGCGAAGAAAGCAAGGGGAATGATGGTACGTTATTTACTACAAACCCAAGCGACTCAAGTAGAACAGCTCAAAGCCTTCAATTTAGGGGGATATTGGTTTGATGAAACAGTTTCATCTGAAAATGAGTTGGTCTTTAAGCGAGAGGAAATGTAAGTGAAAACCCATTTAAAAATAGCAGTTTTGGCACTTTGTCTTTCTGCTTGTAGCTTACAGAATAAGCATTTTTCATTACCTGATCGGGTAATATTCGCAGGGGTTGAATATCAACAAGTAACAAACAATCAGCTTGATGAAATGCAGCAATCACTGTATTTACCAATAAATTCAAATAAAAATCCAGATGATTGGCAAAAAGGATTTCTTTTCTTTTTAGATAAAAATTCGCAACAAAGAACGTTACAACAACGTTTAGCATTACGCGAGAAAAGTTTTGCAAATCAAGTAAATACACGAGCAGATTTAACGATTATACAAGATGAGCTACGCACAGAAGTGATTTATCCTCCAACGGAACGTTTCCAAAATCAGCAACTTGAAGTTTCTCGTGGACGTGATTCTCAATGTGGTTTTAGCCAAATGCAATTTTCAGACAAGCGGGCAGTTTCGGCTAAAAATTTGCAGGCAGACCTAGCAGAATTAGCCATAGCGTTTTCAAAATTACCTTGGTTAGTGGAATGTAAATAGACAATGGAACAACAGTACGCACAACAGGTAAAACGAGCAGCGACTTTAGCTATTGTTGTTGCCTCAATTTTAATCTTAATCAAGGCATTTGCGTGGTGGAAAACAGGATCAATGGCGATCTTGGCGGCAATGACCGATTCTCTTGTGGATTTATTTGCCTCTATTACGAATATTTTAGTATTACGCTTTGCGTTGCAACCTGCTGACGATAATCATACCTTTGGGCACGGTAAAGCAGAATCTCTTGCAGCACTTGCACAAAGTGCATTTATTACAGGGTCAGCCGCATTTCTTTTATTACAAGGAATCCAACGTTTAACCGAGCCACAATTTGTTCAAAGTAGTGAATTAGGTGTAGTGATAAGTTTAATTTCAATTGCATTAACCGCAATTCTCGTGCTGTATCAACGTAAAGTCGTAAAAGAGACAAGTAGTCCAGCTATTCAGGCAGATTCATTACACTATCAAACCGATCTTTATATGAATGCGGCAATTTTATTGGCTATGTTGTTAAATATAAATGGGTTTATCTATGCCGATGCCATTTTTGCAATAGGGATTGCATTATATATTTTGTATAACGCAGGTGTAATGTTGTGGGAAGCGATGCAATCACTGCTCGATCAAGCTCTGCCGCAGGAAGAAGTCGATCGTATTTGGACAATCGCCCTTGAGCACCCACGCATTATTAGTATTCACGATGTTAAAACTCGCCGAGCAGGTGCTGTTCGTTTTATTCAATTACACTTGGAGCTTGATGATAATTTACCGCTGTTGATCGCTCACGAAATCACTGATAGCTTAGAGCAAAAATTACTGAATGCCTTCCCGATGTCAGAAGTTATTATTCATCAAGAGCCGACTACCATCGTGCAAAAAGAACGTCAAATGACCGCAGAATAAGGTGAAATATGTATCAAGTTATCGCCCATTTTAGTTACCAAAATTTTGAGCAAGATCCCGTTACGTTAATTAGCCAAATATTAAATCAATGGCGTTTTAATGGACAAGTTATTGGGCGAGAAATGGGAGTAACACATCATCAACTCGATACCCATTCTGAATTTCAAGTGCGACTTGCCACACCAGAACAAGAGAGTTTAATGCCTAAATGGAATAATCAATGGGTAAAAGAGGCGTTATTACAAGCGGAAGAAGCGGGGGTTTTCTTTGAATTTTTTGAAATAGTCGGGCGAGATTATAATGCCGAAGAAACAAGTGTGAACAAGCCTTCTTTTCAGATTCTATACACCACACATTTAGATACCTGTTCACCAATTTACAGTGGCGATGGTTTTTGCCCAATCCCACTTTATCAACTTGGAGATACTGATTTAAGTGAAAAAGTGATAAAGTGGCAAGAAGATTGGCAAGCCTGCGATCAGTTACAAATGAATGGCTCGGTATTAGAGAAAATAAGTTTGGAACAGATTTCCTCTTTAGAGAGCGAATTAAGCCAGCAGGGTAGAGCATTATGTAGCGAATTAGAGAACCATACCCAAACACCAACTTATTATTATCTTTACCGTTTAGGGCGAGATGAGGAATTAGAACATAACCGTCTTTGTCCGAGTTGCCAACAATCTTGGAAACTCACTCAACCGTTACACAGTATCTTTCACTTTAAATGCGATAACTGCCGACTGGTGTCTAATTTGAGTTGGGAGTTATAGAAATATGTCAATTTTCCAATAATAATTAAATTGGTGTAGGGACACCACTCTGGCGTACCGTTATTGAGTACAACAAATTAGGGTTTGTCATTGGCCTAGCCAGTTCTGATGAAGTAGTTTTGTTTTTAGATGTTATGTTATTTGAAAATTAATTCTCAACAAACTGATTACTTTGCTGAATCAATTGTAAAAAGAGAGCAAGTGGTGGTCGACTATGAGGTTCTTTTTCACCATCGGCGTTATAGTGAACAAAATCCCCTTTTTTATCAATATGATATTGTTCTCCATTTGGCATAATTGCCACATTCCAACGGTAGTTAGATGCCATTAACCATTTACGTTCATTAGCTTTAGTGAGATCAATGCCCTGAGCATATTGTGGAATAGGACTACTGACACCAAAAAATTGACTTAATAATGTAGGTGCGATATCAAGATGACTTGATGCACCGATATAATTTCCTTTGTCTTCTTGCCAGTAGAGCATCATTGGTACTTTAATTTTCTGTTGATCAAAACTATTTTCGTGATGAACAGCGTCTGTTATATCAGACGTGATGACAATCAAGGTACTTTTCGTTAGCCCTTGGGTTTCTAAAGTTTGCCAAATATCTGCAAACTGCCAATCTAATAATTTAGTTTGCTGTTCTTTATCTTTTGCTGGAGGCAAATGTAAATCTAAATAGCTAAAAAATGGCGATGAGATTCGTTGTTCTAGCCACGTTTTCCAGTGTTTGATAGCATCTAAATTACTTGTCGTTTTCGGTAGATTAAAATTAGCAAATAAGGCTCGATGATAAATTGGCTCTGCAAAACTATTGTGTGAGAACAGACCAAATTGATAATCTAAATGCTGTAAACGAGAGATTAACACTGATGGCTTTTTCTCACTTAAAATAGCGTCTAAATAACGTCCACTTAATCCATAGAAAAGACTTGCTGTGCTTTCAGCAGCAGTACTTCCTGCGGTGTAATGCTGGCTAAAACGTCTTGCCTGCTGACTGATTTGGGCTAGGTAAGGCATTTTTGTTGGTGTAATATCATCATTACTTATGCCCGATAGGTTAATAAATAACAGATTGATTTTATTAACTTTATTAGCAAATTGTAATGGACTTTTTGGATAATTGAGAAAAAAAGTATCTAACCGACCGCTTTCTTCAATTTCTTGTTCTAAACTAGCCCGATTAACCAAACCGTGTTTTTCTAAAAAACTACGAGCTGTCATTGGGTAAGATAGCGGGTAGTTCGCTTTCTGTGCAGTAACAGGGCGGTACAACGCCATATCTGACCAAGCATATAATAAGTGAGTAGCAATAAAATTAGTTAGGAAAAATAGTGCCACGTATTTTCCCCATTTTTGCCGATTAAAGCTGCGTAATTTATTCCAACACCAGCGAGAGTAGAGTAATTCTAATAATAAAATAATTGGCATTGGTACAAAGAGTAATTGCCATTGACGACTAAGCTCCCCTTCATCTGGATTAACTAATAAATCCCATACTAGAGGTGATAGATGTAAATAAAACTGTTTAAATACTTCAGAATCAACTAATAATACCGTCATTCCAATAGTTGCTACACAGACGGAGATCCCCCGAAATGTTCGGCTATTTGTAATAAGAAAACTGAGTGGGAAGAGCAGTAGTAAATAAAGTGCAAAAACAATAAAACTGAAATGCCCAAACAAGCTGATAAAAAAGTAGAGCTTACCAAATAGGGTATTTGGCCAGTCAGCACTAAATGCGTAGCGAGATGAAATGGCTAATGCAATGACAATATTAAAGAGTGCAAACCAATGCCCCCACGCAATTCGTTGCGATGTTTCTTCTCGGTACTGGCGAGAATTTTTCGGAAGGATACGTCGGAGCAGGTCTAACATAGGCGGTAAGTGTTATTTTGTCTTGAGTGATTGTTTTAACGCGGAACAAAAAGCATCGGCTAATGCTTGCTGTTGTTGCGGATTTTGAATATTACTGACAAGAATGTTGGTTACCATATTGCCTAATGCCATTAGTGAGAGATCAACAGGAGCTTTATGTTTTTCTAGTGTAACGATTAGATCGTTAAGTAATTCATCAAGTTGTTTGTCTTGGTATTTAGATTGAGTTGCCATACGAGATTATATAAATAAAAATTTTCGGTATGGTAGCATAAAACGGAAAACAAATAGAAACAAAAATTAAAGGGGCTGGTTAAGTAAAAATAGCGGTGGTGATTTTTGTTTCTATGTTATCCATACCCTATATTAGGGGATTTCCCTTTTATTCCTTATGTTTACTTAATTGCAATCATAGACCCGAAATTAAAGCATTGAAACCATAATTCTGTTTTAGAAAAACCTGCTTGTTGCAAGCGGTTTTTGTGTGTTGCAATGGTATCTGTTCGCATTACATTTTCAAGAGCTGTTCTTTTTTGGCTCACTTCTAGCTCACTATATCCGTTTGCTCGTTTGAAGGTATGGTGCAAATCAATCAATAGCTCGTTGATTGTTTCATCTTCAAAGGTAAATTTTTCTGAAAGCACTAGTATGCCATTTGGGTTTAATCCTTGATAGATTTTGCGTAGTAATACAAGGCGATCTTCAGGGGGAAGAAACTGCAATGTAAAATTCAATACCACCATCGAGGCATTTTTGATCTCAATCTCGCGAATATCATCACATAAAATAGTAACAGGAATATCAGAATGATAAGCGGCTAAATGCTGGCGACAGCGTTCAACCATTGGTTCAGAATTATCTACACCGATAATATTCACATTTTGGGCTTGGACATTACGGCGAATAGATAGGATCCCTGCACCACGAGAGCAACCTAAATCGTAAACATTGGAATTATCTGTAACAAAGCGAGAGGCTAACATTCCGATAGCGGTAATAATGTTAGAGTAGCCTGGTACAGAACGTTGGATCATATCTGGGAAAACTTCTGCAACTGCAGCATCGAAAGTAAAATCGCCCAGCTTTTCAATTGGGGCAGAAAAAATCGTATCTTTTGTCATAGCATTAAAATGGGTTAGGGGTAAAAATAGGGATGTATAAATGCAAGGGCAAACGTATTTGTCGTAGGGTGGGCTTTAGCCCACCACAGATTATTTACAAAGTGTTTTCATTCGGACGCCAGCGTGGCGTCCCTACAAAGAAAAACTATAACCAATTGAAAAATAAAAATTTTATTTTTTCGTGTAGAGACGCCACGCTTGGCGTCCACTCATTAAATCAACAAATTAGGGTTTGTCATCAATCTGTGGTGGGCTAAAGCCCACCCTACAATGATACATCGTTGTGAATTATTATAACTCATCAAAATAACTTTGCCCCCACGTTTTCTCGGCAAGTTGCAGTAAATTTGCAAAATCTTGGTAGGAAGGCACCGCTTGATCGGCAATTTTATGCTGTTCGCTAATCAATTTTTGCCTAAGGGTTTCATACCATTCTAACAAAGAGAGCGGAAGGGGGGACTTTGCTCGTCTGCCCAACCAATATAACCCTTGAAATGGAATGCTCAATGCAAACAAGGCAGTGAGTGTGGCATTTGCTGTAATAGATTGCTCGGGATCAGCAAAAAAATATTGCCAAATAATCGCAAAACAAGCAAAAGCAGGCATTACTTTAGAGGCAAATTTTACTAAGCGGATCAAACGGTAATCAGGCATAAAAAGATTTAGTTTTTTCTGATTTGGGAAGGTATTAAGATAATCTTGCCCCGCTTGGAATGTGTTATACATAAATTCCCCATAAGTAAATGAATTGTTTAGTTATTTTAGCTAAGTTTGTAAAATCTACAATAGCGAAATCAAGTAACTCTTGCTATACTTCGGGCAATTTTACTTCATTTTAAGGATTTCTTAATGCCGATTAACTTTCTAGGTTTATTGCAAGATAGTTGGAATTTTATGCGTAATCAACTTAATTTTACGCTATTTGGGGTGGGGCTGTTAGTGGTGTTACAGTTGGCGAGTTTTTATTTTATGCCTCCCGTTCAACTTTCTGAGCAAGAATTGCAATCATCACAAGCTATGCAGAAAGTGATTTCTGCACAATTATATCCCACCATTATTTCAGGGATTATCAGTGTTTTTGTGAATGTGTTGCTGATTTTAAATATTAAATCGATCAGCAAAGGAGAATATCAACATTTCTTCCAAAATATTGGTACAACTTTGCAAAAATTACCTGCGGTTATTGTGTTAAGTCTATTGATGGTAATGCCTTTATCCGTTGCGATTGCCTTTGGTGGAACAGCGGCTCAAGCAGGTAATATGGCGATTATGATTTTACCTTTAATGATTGCAGGGTTATTTATCTTTATTAAATTATGCTTGGTTGTGTATGCGTATTTAATTGAAGAACCACAATTAAGTGTAACTCAAACCATTAAACATACTTGGCAATTAAGTCGTGGCAAAATGCTGATTATCTTCTTGTTCTGTATTTTAAGCTATTTTATTCCAAGTGCATTAGGCTCTTTATTTTCAGGTATTGCTGGCAGTTTAGGCGTAATTATTTCTCACTTCGTGAGTGCGGTGCTTAATCTCTTTTTTGTGATTTTTAGTTTCCGTTTTTATCAAATTTTTCGCACATTGCCACAAAGATAATATAAAACTGGGGAGATATAATGAAACAACTTTTAGAATTTATTCCTTTAATACTCTTTTTTGTTGTCTATAAAACCTATGGGGTGCAAGAGGCTGCGTTAGTCTTAGTGGTCGCCACAGTGGCTCAATTGGTTGCACTTAAAGTGCTTTATAAAAAAATCGAAAAATCTCAATGGATTTTAGGTGTTTCGGTCGTATTTTTTGGTTTACTGACCGCTTATTTTAACGATCTTGCCTTTTTAAAATGGAAAGTAACCTTAGTCAATGGTCTATTTGCGGCGGTATTACTTGTTAGCCAATTTGGCTTTAAAAAACCGTTGGTTCAAATGCTATTAGGCAAAGAGTTAAAATTGCCAAATAATGTTTGGGAGAAACTGAATTTAGGCTGGGCGGTGTTCTTTATTGTTTGTATGATCATCAATATTGTAATCAGCGAATTTTTCTCTGATGATGTTTGGACAAACTTTAAAGTCTTTGGCTTAACAGGGCTAAGTTTAATTGCTGTTATCGGCACAGGGTTTTATCTTTATCCGCATTTAAAACAACAAGAGGAATCAAATGGAAACTAAACAGGAAATACGCCAACCTGAAGGGACGTTAATTTTACGCACGTTAGCAATGCCATCAGACACTAATGCGAATGGCGATATTTTTGGTGGTTGGATAATGTCGCAAATGGATATGGGCGGTGCAATTTTAGCTAAAGAGTTGGCTCGTGGGCGTGTGGTAACTGTCTCTGTGGATAGTATGAGTTTTATCCGCCCTGTTGCTGTGGGTGATGTGGTTTGTTGCTACGGAAAATGTGTCAAAGTTGGTCGCACATCAATGCAAGTTAAAGTAGAAGTGTGGATCAAAAAAGTTGCCGATGGTGGCCGTGATCGCTATTGCGTAACAGAGGCACTGTTTACCTTTGTGGCGATTGATAAGAATGGTAAGCCAAGACCAATTCCAAGAGAAGATAATCCTGAATTAGATGAAGTGTTAGCTAAATTGGAAACACAATAAACCTATTTAACATAGAAGGAGCATTCAATGTATTACGTTATTTTTGCACAAGATATTCCAAATACCCTTGAGAAACGTTTAGCGGTGAGAGAAAAACATCTCGCTCGTTTAAAACAACTGCAAGCGGAAGACCGCCTTTTAACTGCTGGCCCAAATCCTGCGATTGACGATGAAAACCCAGGCGATGCAGGTTTTACTGGCTCAACAGTTATTGCGGAGTTTAGTTCTTTAGAACAAGCAAAACAGTGGGCAAGTGAAGATCCTTATGTTGAAGCGGGTGTTTACGGTGAAGTGATTGTAAAACCGTTTAAGAAAGTGTTTTAAGTAAAAAGTAACTACCAAGTTTTTTGGTGTAATGGACAAAAATGTGGGAAAAAAGTGTAGTTAAGCCTTATACTACAAGTCTTTAACCCACATTTTTGAAAATGAACAAAAAATTGCCCTTACTGCCCAAAATACTGTTATCCATAAACACGGATTGAAAAATAATATTCAACGCTATAAATGTCCCTCCTGTAATAAAACATTTAC
>NZ_LEKM01000161.1 GCF_009761375.1 Ursidibacter arcticus
CGTTTTTATTTTACCAATTTACAGTTGAGTAAGATACAAGGGACGCCACGCTGGCGTCCGTTTATTGAATACAATAAATTGAGGTTTGTCCGCGGTCTGAGGGGAAATGATATTTCCCCTTATTTTTTATAATTATTTGACTATGTTTGGAAGCTCTGTCATTGGCCAACGAGGTTTAACACTGACAGAAAGATCGGTTTGCTCACCGTTTTTTAGGCGAATAAATCCCGCATAAGCAATCATTGCACCATTATCAGTACAAAATTGTGGGCGAGGATAGAATACTTCGCCTTTTAATTGTTGCATCAATTCTGCTAAATCAGCTCGTAGCTGTTTATTTGCACTTACACCACCCGCAATAACTAAACGTTTGTAGCCTGTTTGTTGTAATGCTCTGCGACATTTAATTATCAATGTATCAATGACCGCTTGTTGAAACGCGTGAGCGATATCACATCGAGTTTGTTCATCTAGCATTCCTTCTGCATTCAAATTTGCATTGATCGTATTGGCTGCAAAGGTTTTTAGTCCAGAGAAACTAAAATCAAGACCTGGACGATCTGTCATTGGACGTGGAAAAGTAAAACGACAAGCGGTTCCTTTTTCTGCTAATTTTGCTAATGCTGCTCCCCCAGGATAATCTAATCCGAGTAATTTGGCTGTTTTATCAAAGGCTTCTCCTGCTGCATCGTCAATAGATTCACCTAGTAGCTCGTATTTCCCAACATTTTCGACTTTGACTAATTGGGTATGTCCGCCAGATACAAGTAAGGCAACAAATGGAAATTCGGGTGATTTTTCTTCTAGCATTGGGGCAAGTAAATGTCCTTCCATATGGTGAACACCTAGTGCAGGTACATTCCAAGCATAAGCTAATGAACGAGCGATAGTTGAACCCACTAATAATGCACCAACTAACCCTGGGCCAGCCGTATAAGCAACCCCATCAATATCATTTGCTGTTAAATTTGCCTCTTGTAATGCGGCTTGGATTAAAGGTAGGGTTTTACGAATATGATCGCGTGAGGCTAATTCGGGAACTACACCACCGTAATCAGCGTGCATTTCAATTTGGCTATATAACTGGTTTGCAACTAAGCCGTATTGTTCATCATAAATTGCGACACCAGTTTCATCGCAAGAAGTTTCTATTCCTAAAATACGCATCTTGATTATTTATTCAAAGAATTGGCAGTGTATATAAAGATTAAAAGGGCGTATATCGTACGCCCTAACGCTATTTGCAAAAAATAAAGTGAATCTTACCGCTTAGAATTGTTCACCATAAGCTGGTTTAGTTGCATCAGGGAAAGTTTTATCTTTGTTCTGTTCAATTAATGCCACCGTTTTTTGTGCTGAATCAGTAATTCCCATAGCTTCAAAAGATTTTTGTAAATATGGCAAGGCTTGTTGTGTTGCTTGAGTATCTGGATAATAACGAAGCATTTCCTCTACTCGGTTTACAACAGCGACATAAGCATCACGCTGCATATAGAATTTCACAATATTCAGTTCGTGTTTTGCTAAACGGTTTTTTAAATATGCCATCCAGTTTTGAGAATCTTGAACATATTGACTATGAGGATAATGTTGTACGATACTTTGGAAGTTTCCGAACGCATTACGAGAACTTTCGACAGCTCGCTTAGAATCATCTACTCTAAACAGATCCTGGAACCAATTATCACCTAGACGAACATTACTTAAACCCGCAAGGTAGAATACATAATCCATTGATGCACTATCAGGATAATTACGAGCAAAACGTTCTGCAATATCTAACGCTTTATAATACTCTCCTAGTTTATATTGTGCATAGATTAGGCTCAACTGAACTTGTTCACCATAAGTACCTTGTTGGCTTAGAGTATCAATTGCTTCTAAATGTCGGATAGCATTATTATAGTCTCCGTCTTGTAGATAGGTTTGACCTTTGTTATAAAGTTCTTGAGATGGAATACCTTCAAATTCATTTTTATTTGAGTTTGAACAGCCAGAAATAATGCAAGCTGCTAGAATAAAAGATGCAATTGAGCTGAATTTACGCATAATGATTTACCTATAATAAGTGTCTGCGATGAAAAGTTAATGTACAATGGCGTTCGACTCGCCATTGTTTACAAAGTTCATCTAAAAATGGCGTTATTTTATAGGACATCATACAAGAAGAAAATCATAATTTGGAATTTTATAGAGAATGACTCAACAAATTACGCTACAAACAGAAGTAACCCCTGATTTACTTGGGGCAAGATTAGATCAAGCCCTTGCACAATTATTCCCAGATTATTCACGTTCCCGTATTAAAGTCTGGATCGAAAATAATCAAGTATCAGTGAATGGTACTGTTATTAACAAAGCTCGTGAAAAAGTGTTTGGTGGTGAATATATTGAAATTCAAGCCGAAGTAGAAGATGAGGTTCGCTTTGAACCTGAAGATATTCCACTCAATATCGTATATGAAGATGATGATATTCTCGTGATCAATAAACCAAAAGATCTTGTTGTTCACCCAGGTGCAGGAAACCCAAATGGTACAGTTTTAAATGCATTGCTATATCATTATCCAACCATTGCGGAAGTGCCGAGAGCAGGGATTGTGCATCGTTTAGACAAAGATACAACGGGGTTAATGGTGGTTGCTAAGACGATTCCTGCTCAGACGCATTTAGTTAATGCTCTCCAAAAGCGTAAAATTACGCGTGAATATGAAGCTGTGGCAAGTGGGATTATGACTCAAGGTGGGAAAGTGGATGAACCAATGGCTCGTCATCCAACAAAACGTACCGCAATGGCAGTACACCCTATGGGGAAACCTGCGGTAACTCACTATCGAATTATGGAACGTTTCCGTAATTATACCCGTTTACGCCTACGTTTAGAGACTGGGAGAACTCACCAAATTCGTGTGCATATGGCTCATATAGCACACCCACTGCTTGGTGATCAACTTTATGGTGGAAGACCTCGTCCACCTAAAGGTGCAAGTGAAGATTTTTTAACTGTTCTTCGTAATTTTAAACGTCAAGCGCTTCACGCTGCGATGCTACGTTTAGAACACCCGATTACAGGTGAGCTGATGGAATGGCACGCCCCTTTGCCAGATGATTTCGTTGAGTTAATTGAGGCTCTTAAAGCGGATTATCTTCTTTATAAAGACGATTTAGATTACTAATTCGACCTTGTTCACTTCTGCAATAAGTTATTGCAAAAGCGGTCAGATTGCGAATAATTTTTACAAATTATTGATACAATCTGACCGCTATTATTTAATAATATTGTTCAGAACACTACTCAATACCAGCTATTTTGTGAGTCTGAATACTTAATTGCCAACGAGGTTTATTTATCCTTTGATTTAATAGTCCTAGCTGTGTAATTGTTTCGAGCATATTCATTACGCCATTTTCTTCACAAGGAGAAAGATAGTAACGATCAGCTGGAATCGTCTGCTCAATTTGCTCACAAAAATCTTGAACATCTCCATCAACTACAATCCGCACTTCGTGAGCAAACGGAATATGATGTTTGAGATAGTTTTTTTGGTATAAACGTTTAGGGCTTGTCGCAATATAATCAATTTGTGATGGTACTGGTTTTAAACCGTTTGTTTCTACGGCGATAAAGTAACCTTCTTGTTTTAGCACATCAAGTAGCCGTTCAATATTGGGTTGAATAGTTGGTTCTCCGCCCGTAATAATGATATTTCGAGCGGTAAAGTTTCGCACAATATGCATTATTTCATTGAGTGTTTTGGATTGATATTGGTTGTAATTCGTATCGCACCAAGGACAGGCGAGGTTACACTTACCAAAGCGGATAAAAATACTTGGCATTCCTGTATTAAAGCCCTCGCCTTGAAGGGTTTCGAAAATCTCAACGATACGATATGTCGGATTTTCATTGTTTAAATTGTTTAGCATTCTATTTAGTCATAAGGTTAAAACAAACCTGCACTAAATAGTAATTAGTCGATATTTTTAAACACTCTATTTAGTACAGGAGATAGTAAGAGCAATATACTACCAGTTATTAGCCCTATCATAAATAGTAGCCAGAAGAAACTTCCTGGGTTGTTTTCTACATAGAAGTGTTTATAGATTGTTCCACCAAGAGTTAAACCAAGCCCTAATGCTAAGAAGTTTAATGCAACCATTTGGGTTTTAAAGGTAGCTGGTGCAATCTTGGTTGCAAATGAGAGTGAAATAGGTGAAAGAAATAACTCCCCAATAGTGATAACCAAAAGTGCTAAAGCGAATAATGCCAATGGCATTACGGTGTTTGATTCAAAGTATGGTGTAAAACATAAATAGCCTGAACCAACTATAATCACTGAGAATGCGAATTTAATAGGGGTTTTAGGTTGAAGTTTACCTAGTTTCATCCAAATTGAAGCGAGAATACCAGAGAAAAGAACAACCCATAAGCCTTGTAACGATGTCATCCACGCAACTGGAATCGTAAAGCTACCTAGATTACGATCGATAGTTTGGTCAAAGTAAATGGTTACAACCGTAAATACTTGCATCCACATTGCCCAGAAAATCGAGATAACACAAAACATTGGAATATAAGCAAGAATATAATTTTTCTTCTCTCTTTCTAAATCTGGATTGGTGAGTAATTTAGTGAAGTAAGTTGCAATCGTAATAACAATAGTAATCAGCAATACGGTTGGGAAATTATCTAAGGTGAGCCCTTTTAGAGTGATTGCAGTAAATAATGCAATTAAGCCAAGAATACCGATAATAATCGCATATTTCACTTGAGATGATGGTAACGGATTAGGAACTGGAATATCTGGCAGAGATTTTCTTCCTCTTGAGTATTGCCAAATACCGAATGCCATACCAACGGCTGCAGCAACGAATGCATAACGGAAACCAAAAGATTCTTGCAATAATCCACTGACTAACGGTCCGAAGAATGCCCCTAAGTTGATAGATACGTAGAAAATAGAGAAACCAGAATCACGCAAAATTCGCAAATCTTCTCTCTCATACAAAGCACCAACCATTGTTGTTGCAGATGCCTTAATACCACCTGTACCCAATGCAATAAGTGCTAAGCCTGTGAATAGACCTGAAATTCCTGGAATAAGAGCAATGGCAAGATTTCCAAACATTACAATAAAGCCAGACATAAATAATGTTTTTTCAGGACCCCATATACGATCTGAGATCCAAGCCCCTAAAATAGTGGCTAAGAAAATTGTACCACCGTAGCCACCAACAATACCTCCTGCGATAGTGCTATCAATACCTAGTCCTCCATCAGATACTTTATAGTAAAGATAAAGTAAAAGAATGGATTGCATACCTATGAAGGAAAATCTTTCCCATAATTCGATTTGAAATAGTTTGGCGAGTTGTCGAGGATGACCAAAAAAAGTCTTTTCAGAAGTTTTGCTTTGCATAGCCGTCTCCTTTTCGATAAAAAAATACAACAATGTAGATGCAATAAAGATAGAGGCGACTTACAGCTAGATAATAAACAGCATAAAAAGCTTATAAGTACGCTGTTTATTATATGCACTTTAATGGGTTTAAAGTTGATCTAGATCAAATTTATTGTGAGTATTCACAATATGAAGTAGGCGTTTCCCAAAGGCGAATCAAGCTAACAGGTAAACCAACAGAGGTTAATGTATCAAAAATATATTTAGCCATTTGTTCTGCGGTTGTACGAACTGGAATTGCAAACGTTTTAGAATCAAGCTCGTTTAATAATGCAGCAATCTTGCATTCTTTTTCACTAGTTGAGTCATAAATAAAAGCGTGATCCATTTTATCTAAAATATGGCTTTTTACGGCTGCTTTGAGATCGCTGTAATCCATAACCATTCCAGACTTCGCTCCTTCTGCATAAAGTTCTCCACAAATTTCGACTTGCAGAGTGTAAGTATGTCCGTGAAGGTTTTTACATTTCCCATCGTGTCCATCAAGCATATGTGCCATATCAAAGCTAAATTCTTTAGCGATCTTATACATTGCTACGCTCCACTAAATATTCATTCAATCCTTTTTCTCTCAATAAGCAACTAGGGCAAGTGTGGCAACCACCTTCAATACCTAAATAGCAAGTATGAGTATGTGTTTGAATGTAATCGAAAGCACCTAATTCATCAGCGAGTTTCCAAGTTTCTTTTTTCGTCAAGTACATCAACGGCGTACGAATATTAAAATTGTAATCCATTGCTAAATTAAGTGTAACATTCATTGATTTAATAAAAACATCTCGGCAGTCAGGATAACCGCTAAAGTCTGTTTCACATACCCCAGTAAAGATAGTTTGAATTTGCTGACTTTTAGCATAAATAGCGGTGTAAAGTAGAAAAAGAGCATTACGACCATCAACAAAGGTATTAGGTTTATCACCTTGTTGCTTAATTTCGGCAGAGCTATCCATTAAGGCATTGGTGGTTATCGCCTTAATGACTGAGGTATCAATCACAGTCTGCTTTATACCAAGATCGTTAGCAATCCATCTGGCTTTTTCTAATTCTATGGCGTGGCGTTGCCCGTATTGAAAGGTCACAACTTCCACATTTTCTCTCCCAAATTCTTTAAGAGCGAGAAATAGGCAAGTTGTAGAATCTTGACCGCCTGAAAATATTACAACGGCTTTTTTTGAATTGTTCATTGAGTTTCCTTAGTTTTTTTAAGTGGGAGGTTTGCGAACCACAAATAAGCGGTCGGTTTTTGCAAAAGATTTACAAATTCCGACCGCTTATATGTTTACCTTAGCATAAAACAGAAAACTATGTTCATTATTTTTTACAAATTAGGTGATATTAGATAAAATCATTTAAATTGAGTAGATTATTTATTACGGAGACATTATGCTATGCCAACCAACCAACCAACCAACCAACCAACCAACCAACCAACCAACCAACCAACCAACCAACCAACTGAATATGTTTTTCAAACAGATTGGTTTAGTCACAATATTCCTAGTTTAGATATTATTTTTAATCAATTGAAACCTACACGAATTTTAGAAATAGGTTCATTTGAAGGACGTTCAACGCTTCATTTTATGGAAAAGATGAGTGAATATGCAGAAACTATAGAAATCTATTGTATAGATAGTTGGGAAGGTGGACTAGAACATAAAGAAAATTGGAATATGGATACCGTAGAGCAAGTATTTGAACACAATATGCATCTAGCTATTCAGCAATTCCCAAGAACAACACTTTTTAAATGCAAAGGGTATTCACACCCTAAAATGATGGAGTTACTAGTAGAAGGAAAGAAAGGCTATTTTGATTTCGTTTATGTTGATGGCTCTCACGAAGCTCCAGATGTATTGTTAGATGCTCTATTAGCTCATCAATTAGTAAGGGTTGGTGGAGTCATTGCATTTGATGATTATTTATGGTCTCCAAAAAGTTGGAATGAAGCAGATCACTATTTGTTAGTAAAACCAGCTGTAGATAGCTATGTTAATACATATCAGCGTAAGGTTTCCGTAATTCAATCACTACCAACTTACCAATTATATGTAGTGAAAATAGCAGAATAACAGTTTAATTTTTCAACAAATGGTGAGTTTTTTGCAATTTTTCTGAAAAAAACACTTGCGTTATATTCGGATTTCCCTATAATGCACACCACACAACGACGCACTGTTGTGAACGAATTAAGTTATGCGGTGCGTCGTTCTTTTTTGCTCTTTAACAACATATCAGACAATCTGTGTGG
>NZ_LEKM01000162.1 GCF_009761375.1 Ursidibacter arcticus
GGTTCAGGCTGAGGTTGTGGCTTAGACTGTGGCTCTAACGGTTTTGAATTGTGATTATTGTTATCTAAAACCTTTTTATAGACCTGTGTTGCTAGCACAGCTCCTGCTACTAACGCAGTGCCTGTTAATGCAGCACTCCAATCCGCAAAAGGTACTTCTGCACGTTCAAATCGAATTGCTGTTTTCTGCTGACCATCTACAAAAATAGATTGATTTTCTTCCAATGATGCTCCATCTAGCTCAATGACTAAATTACCATTTTCATCAAATACTTTGTAAACTGCGTCTTTATGCAAGGGCAATTCACTGATTTTTTCTGGAGGCAAATTAATAATAGTTGGAGAAAGTTGATCGGATAAGAGAATGTGAACAGTATAAATGGACATACGAAATAACCTTAATGCAAAAATAACCTATAATTGCTAATAATACATCAGCATTGAAAATTTAAATTTTATCTTAATTTTCTATATCTTTTAATTACATTTACAATAATATTTTGAATAAGCTATTTCCTGTAATCTCTTTTTAATATAGAGACTCATCGGCTTAATTGGCGGAACTAATATCTCATTCGCTAACGGTGTTGCTACAATATTAAGATACATATGACAAACGATTGATAATGAGACATTATGCTGATTTCTAAAGAAATTTTGCATTCGATAAATTTCAATATCTACCTTATAAGTTTCAGCCAAACTCAAATACTCTTCAATTTCTTGCCTATTTGCGCCAACATTACTAATTACCAAAAGGATATTTAATGTCGGGTTTAACGCCATTTGCTGAAATGCCTGTTGAATATCCTGCTTAGCTGATTGTTTTGCTTGTACATAAGCTGTTCTTGTCCAAGAATAAACACCATCTTTTATCATATATTTATCATTTTCAATATGATAAATAATTGCATTAGAAAAAGTATTTTTAAACTCAATGATCTTTTGATGAGCAAAAGTTGATTTACCTGAACCTGAATGCCCACGAATAATAATGAGTTTTTGCATTGACTTTCATTCAAATAATAAAAATAGATACAAAAAAGGCACCTGTTACGGTGCCTATCTCTATTCTTTAAAAATTAAAGAGCAGATTTTGCTTTAGCAACTAATGCTGCAAAAGCAACTTTGTCAAATACTGCGATATCAGCAAGGATCTTACGGTCGATTTCAACAGATGCTTTTTTCAAGCCATTGATGAATTTGCTGTAAGATAAACCGTTTTGACGAGCTGCAGCGTTGATACGAGCAATCCATAATTGACGGAATTGACGTTTACGCTGACGGCGGTCGCGGTAAGCATATTGTGCAGCTTTAACTACTGCTTGGAAAGCAACGCGATACACGCGTGAACGTGCACCATAATAACCTTTAGCAGCCTTAAGAACTTTCTTATGGCGTGCTCTTGCAATAACACCACGTTTTACACGAGCCATTATTTAATCTCCTAATTTGTCTATTTCGTTTTAATGAACACAAAACATTGTGTTCTACTAAGAATTTCTAAAGTACGTTTAACTTACTTAACGGCTTATGCGTATGGTAAGCACGCTACTACTAATACTTGGTCTGCTTTCGCTACCATAGATTTGTGACGTAAGTGACGTTTACGTTTAGTTGTTTTCTTAGTCAAAATGTGACGTAAGTGAGATTGTTTACGTTTGAAACCGCCAGAAGCTGTTTTCTTGAAACGCTTCGCAGCACCACGTACAGTTTTAATTTTAGGCATTGTTTAAAAACTCCGCATTGTTTTTGTTAATAACCAATAATTAGGCGAAAACAAGCGATAAGATTTGCAAAATATATTACAAATCTAACCGCTTACTTTACTTGATTTGCACTAATTACTTCTTCTTAGGGGCAAGTACCATTACAACTTGGCGACCTTCAAGTTTGCCAGGGGCAGATTCTACCACTGCAATCTCGGCTAAATCGTTTTTAACACGCTCTAGCACGTCCATACCAATTTCTTGGTGAGCCATCTCACGTCCGCGGAAACGAACAGTGATTTTAGCTTTATCCCCATCTTCTAAAAAGCGAATCAGGCTGCGTAGTTTTACCTGATAGTCGCCTTCGTCAGTACCAGGACGGAATTTAATTTCCTTCACTTGTACAACTTTCTGCTTTTTCTTCTGCTCTTTTGCAGCTTTTTCTTTCTCGTAGATGAACTTACCATAGTTCATAATACGACAAACCGGTGGTTCAGCATTTGGGCTAATTTCAACTAAGTCTAACTCAGCTTCTTCAGCTTTTGCTAATGCTTCTTGAATTGATACAATACCAAGTTGTTCGCCATCTTGATCAGTTAAACGAACCTCTTTTACGCGAATTTCATCATTAAGACGATGAGCGCGATTTGTCTGAACACGTTTTACAGGTTTAATAGTCCTATTCCTCTAGTAAATTTTTCTAACGATCATACCGCTTGCAGAAGATATGATTTCTTTTTATACGCCCTAAATAGAGCAAAACGGGCGGAATTCTACGGGATTTAACATTACTATGCAAGGAAAATAACTGCAATTAAGACTGATGACAAACCCCAA
>NZ_LEKM01000163.1 GCF_009761375.1 Ursidibacter arcticus
GGGTTTGTCATCAGTCTGTGCTAATTTTTAACTTAAAATTAGCTCTCCTTCTTTATATTTATAGAGGTCTTTTAACAATGGATGCATTAATGAGCCTTGTCGGTATTGCTGTACTCCTTTTAATTGCATTTTTATTATCTAATAACAAAAAAGCAATTAACTTCCGCACTGTATTTGGTGCATTAGCTATTCAAATTGGTATTGGTGCTTTAATTCTTTATGTACCACTTGGTCGTGAAGCACTACTTAAAGCAGCTGAAGGCGTAAGTGCTGTGATCAGTTATAGTAATGATGGTATCAGCTTCTTATTCGGTGGCTTAGTGAGCGATAAGATGTTTGAAGTCTTTGGCGGTGGCGGTTTCGTTTTCGCACTGCGTGTTCTTCCACCAATTATCTTCTTCTCTGCTCTTATTTCTGTTTTATACTACTTAGGTATTATGCAATTTGTTATTCGCATTCTTGGTGGTGCATTACAAAAAGTATTAGGTACATCAAAACCTGAGTCGATGTCTGCGGCAGCAAATATTTTCGTAGGTCAAACTGAAGCACCTTTATTAGTTAAACCATATATTAAATCAATGACTAACTCTGAGTTATTTGCAGTGATGTGTGGTGGTGTGGCTTCTGTTGCTGGTGCGGTAATGATCAGCTATGCAGGAATGGGCGTTCCATTAACTTATTTGATCGCTGCATCATTTATGGCTGCACCTGGTGGTTTATTATTTGCTAAAATTTTACACCCGCAAACAGAGTCATTTAAAGATGAATTATCTGAAGAAGATATTGAAGATAAACCGTCAAATGTTATCGAAGCAGCTGCTATTGGTACATTCTCGGGTATGCAATTAGCAATGAACGTAGGTGCAATGTTAATTTCATTCGTTGCATTAATTGCGATGTTAAATGGTTTAATTGGTTGGATTGGTGGCTTAGCTGGATTTGAAGGTGTAACACTTCAATCATTACTAGGTTATGTATTCCAACCTCTTGCTTGGGTAATTGGTGTGCCTTGGGGGGCAGAAGCTCAAGTAGCAGGTTCTTTAATTGGTCAGAAATTAGTAGTAAACGAATTTGTTGCTTATGTTGATTTCGTAAACTACTTAAAACCTGAAACAACAGTTGTGTTAAGTGAAAAAACAATCGCAATTATTACCTTCGCACTTTGTGGTTTTGCTAACTTCAGCTCTATCGCTATTTTAATCGGTGGTTTAGGGGCAATGGCTCCAAATCGTCGTGGCGATGTTGCTCGTATGGGTATCAAAGCTGTTATCGCAGGTTCACTCTCTAATTTAATGAGTGCGGCGATTGCAGGATTGTTTATCGGTATCGGCGGTGCTGTACTGTAAACGATAAATAACCAAACCAACACCACAGAATTTCTGTGGTGTTGTCGTTTATGGGCTAGGTAAACGTTTGCGTCAAATTTTTGAGTAAATAAAAGGAGAATAAAATGAGTCTAAAACACGTTGCTCAAACTGCATTATCATTGATGGATTTAACCACATTAAACGATAATGATACGGACGAAAAAGTCATCTCACTTTGCCAACAAGGTAATACACCATTTGGAACACCAGCAGCAGTGTGTGTCTATCCACGTTTTGTGCCGATTGCTCGCAAAACATTGGCACAACAACAAACAGAGCAAGTAAAAATTGCCACTGTAACAAATTTCCCACACGGTAATGACGATATTGCTATGGCAGTGGCAGAAACAAAAGCGGCAGTTGCCTACGGTGCAGATGAAGTCGATGTAGTATTCCCTTATAAAGCACTAATTTCAGGTAATGAACAAGTCGGTTACGAGCTTGTCAAACAGTGCAAAGCAGTTTGTGCAGAACAAAATGTATTACTCAAAGTGATTATTGAAACAGGCGAATTAAAAACAGAAAGCCTCATTCGTAAAGCAAGTGAAATTGCTATTCAAGCAGGGGCTGATTTTATTAAAACATCAACAGGTAAAGTCCCTGTGAATGCGACCCTTGAATCTGCTCGTATAATGCTTGAAACAATTCGTGATTTAGCCGTAGCTGATCGTGTTGGTTTTAAAGCAGCTGGTGGTGTGAAAACAACCGAAGAAGCTCAACAATATCTTGATCTCGCTGCGGATATTTTAGGTAAAGAATGGGTAACATCAGCACATTTCCGCTTTGGTGCATCAAGTTTATTGAATAATTTACTTGCAACTTTAAACGATCAAAACCAAACCCAAACAACAGGTTACTAATCAACAAGCGGTGAGATTTTGCAAAAAATTGACTAAATCCTACCGCTTATTATTGAGAGGAAAGTAAAATGAAACGTGTATTTATTATGATGCTCGACTCTTTCGGTATCGGCTATACGGAAGATGCTGAGAAATTTGGTGATAAAGGTTCAAATACCTTAGGACACATTGCAGAACAATGTGCGGCAGGGAAAGCAGACGATCACCGCCGTTCAGGTTTGCTCAAATTGCCTAATATGAATAAATTAGGTTTAGGGCTTGCCGCTCAAGAATCTTGTGGCTCTTACCCTGCTGGGTTAGCACAAGATGTACAGCTTATCGGTGGTTATTGCCACGCTAAAGAAATTTCTTCGGGTAAAGATACACCATCAGGTCACTGGGAAGTTGCAGGTGTTCCTGTACTTTTTGATTGGGGATATTTTCCACAACACGAAAATAGTTTCCCACAAGAGTTGCTCGATAAAATCGTTAAACGTGCTAACTTAAAAGGCTATTTAGGTAATTGCCATTCATCTGGCACAGTTATTTTAGATGAACTTGGCGAAGAACATATGCGTACAGGATTTCCGATTTTCTATACTTCCGCAGATTCAGTATTCCAAATTGCTTGCCACGAAGAAACATACGGTTTAGATAAACTCTACGAACTTTGCCAAATTGTGCGTGAAGAGCTTGAAGGCTACAATATTGGACGTGTTATTGCTCGTCCGTTTATTGGGGCAAAAGCAGGGGAATTTAGCCGTACAGGTAATCGTAAAGATTATGCGGTAGAACCGCCTTCTGCAACTGTGCTACAAAAACTCGTCAATGAAAAAGGTGGTGAAGTGGTTTCTATCGGTAAAATTGCTGATATTTACGCACATACGGGAATCACTCGTAAAATCAAAGCAACAGGCTTGCCTGAGTTATTTGACCGTACATTAGAAGAAGTAAAAGCAGCAGGCAACAATACCATTGTATTTACTAACTTTGTAAACTTTGACTCAGATTTTGGTCATCGCCGAGATGTTGCAGGCTACGCCGATGCCTTAGAATATTGGGACAGCCGTTTACCTGAATTACTACCGTTAATCCAAGATGAAGATCTATTGATTATTACAGCTGATCACGGTTGTGATCCAACGTGGCAAGGAACGGATCACACTCGTGAACATACGCCAATTTTGCTATATGGTAAAAACGTTGCAAAACAGTCTTATGGTCGCCGTGAGACTTTTGCTGATATAGGGCAAACCATTGCGAATTACTTTGGCTTATCTCCTATGGATTACGGCACAGCTATTATTGATTTCAACAAATAATCTCTACTAAAAAAGGAACATAAAATGACTCCACACATTAACGCACCAGCAGGTGCATTTGCAGATGTTGTATTGATGCCAGGTGACCCACTTCGTGCAAAATACATTGCAGAAACATTCTTAGAAGATGCGAAATTAGTGACTGATGTTCGCAATATGTTTGGCTACACAGGCACTTACAAAGGCCGCAAAATTTCAGTAATGGGGCACGGAATGGGTATTCCATCTTGCTCAATCTATGCTAAAGAGCTCATTACTGAATATGGCGTGAAAAAAATTATTCGTGTTGGTTCTTGTGGTGCTGTTCGCCCAGACGTTAAATTACGCGATGTTGTTATCGGCGTTGGTGCTTGTACAGACTCTAAAGTAAACCGTATCCGTTTTAAAGATAACGATTTTGCAGCAATTGCAGATTTCGATATGACATTAGCTGCAGTTCAAGCAGCAAAAGAAAAAGGTGTGCCTGTGCGTGTCGGTAACCTTTATTCTGCGGATCTTTTCTATACGCCAGATGTAGAAATGTTCGATGTAATGGAAAAATACGGTATTTTAGGGGTAGAAATGGAAGCAGCTGGAATTTACGGTGTTGCAGCTGAATTTGGTGCAAAAGCTCTCACTATTTGTACGGTATCAGACCATATCCGTACTCACGAGCAAACTACTGCTGAAGAGCGTCAATTAACTTTCAACGATATGATTGAAATTGCGTTAGAATCTGTGTTAATTGGTGATAAAGCGTAATTAACCTGACTAGCATAAAAATGCCGACAGTAATTTGTCGGCATTTGAGACCGCTGACAAACTCTAATTTGTTGTATTCAATAAACGGAC
>NZ_LEKM01000164.1 GCF_009761375.1 Ursidibacter arcticus
AATGCTCATTTTGCTAAAACATTAGATAAGAGTACTATTTCTGGCGAAATTAATAGTAATAAAATGGGTAAAATTACCTTAGTATAATTGGATACAACAAATTGGGGTTTGTCAGCGGTCTCGGGCAAATTATATTTGCCCTTATATTTTTCTAATAAAAATATATTCAAAGAAAAATGTTAAGCACTTCTCATAATTGTTAAAATGTTGTAATTGATTTTCGCTGTTTAAGCTATAATGCCCTTGTCGCATTAATGGATAAATTTTAGGCTTTCAATGTGCCATTTATACATAGGCTGGATTTTCCTGTTATATTTAATGCTTTATATCTACTTATCATAGGAGAACTGGGCTATGTTTGGTTTTGATCCAACAACAACCACATTCCTAATTTATATTATCGGAATGATCTTAATCGGCTTTATTGCCTACCGTTTTACACATAATTTATCAGACTATATTCTTGGTGGTCGCCGTTTGGGGAGCTTTGTAACAGGGCTTTCCGCTGGAGCATCGGATATGTCGGGTTGGCTATTAATGGGGCTGCCTGGGGCAGTTTATGCGGCTGGTTTAGTCGAGGGCTGGATTGCGATTGGCTTAACGATTGGGGCTTATTTAAACTGGCTTTTTGTTGCTGGGCGTTTGCGTGTTCACACGGAATATAATGCCAATGCACTGACGTTACCTGACTATTTCCATCATCGTTTTGGTGACAACACCAAAGTTCTTAAAATTGTTTCTGCCAGTATTATTCTTTTCTTCTTTGCCATTTATTGTGCCTCTGGCGTAGTTGCTGGGGCGCGTTTATTTGAAAACTTATTCGGTGTGCCTTATTCCACTGCATTATGGTATGGTGCATTAGCAACAATTATTTATACCTTTATTGGTGGTTTCCTTGCAGTAAGCTGGACAGATACTATCCAAGCGACTTTAATGCTATTTGCACTCTTTTTAACCCCAATTTTCGTATTAATTCACTTGGGGGGCTTTGAGCAAACACATACTGTGATTGTACAAGCAGGGGAAGCTGTTAATAAGGATTTCACTGATTTATTTACAGGTACAACATTTATTGGGCTATTAAGCCTATCCGCTTGGGGATTAGGCTATTTCGGACAGCCGCATATTTTGGCACGTTTTATGGCAGCAGATAGTGTGAAATCTATTCCTAACGCACGCCGTATTAGTATGATTTGGATGATTATCTGCTTATTTGGTGCGGTTGGAATTGGTTTCTTCGGACAGGCTTATTTCTTTGCAAATCCTGAGCAAGCTGCTGTGGTTAATCAGAACCACGAGCAAGTGTTTATTGAACTCTCTAAATTATTGTTTAACCCTTGGATTGCAGGGATTTTATTATCCGCAATTTTAGCGGCGGTAATGAGTACGCTAAGTTGCCAATTATTGATCTGCTCAAGTGCGATTACTGAAGATTTCTATAAAGGAATGTTACGTCCAAATGCAAGTCAAAAAGAGCTAGTGTGGCTTGGTCGTATTATGGTGTTAGCAATTTCGGTGTTGGCAATTTTATTAGCTCAAGATCCAAATAGTAAAGTATTAGGTCTAGTTTCTTACGCTTGGGCTGGCTTTGGTTGTGCTTTTGGGCCAGTGGTGGTTTTATCGCTGTTTTGGAGACGAATGAATACGGCAGGGGCAATGGCTGGAATGCTAACAGGTGCATTAGTAGTGGTATTTTGGAATGATGTTGTGCCAAATAGCGGTATTTATGAAATGATCCCTGGTTTTATTTTGGCGACTATTGCGATTGTGATTGTGTCACTGATTACGCCAGCACCTAAAGAGACGATCACTGAAACTTTTGATAAGGCAAAAAAAGCCTATCATTCTGAAATGAGTAAATAAAGATAAAGGCGGTGGGATATATCCTTTAGACTGATGACAAACCCC
>NZ_LEKM01000165.1 GCF_009761375.1 Ursidibacter arcticus
ACAAAATAAAATCTGTTATTTTTCAATTGGTTATAACTTTCCTTGTAGGGACGCCACGCTGGCGTCCGAATGAAAAAAGACTTTGTCAATAATCTGAGGGATATATCCTTCCGTCTTTTTTGTATTTTAAATATAAAGCGGTCAGTTCTGTCTATGTTTTTGCAAAAAGAGCTGACCATCACTTTTAAGGAGAAATATATGCCAACATCAACTTATCAACTATTACCCAAAACAGGTATTCGCCCTGTGTTAAGCCAACATTATCGCATTGATGAACAAACCTTAGTTCAGCAACTGTTAGAGCAAGCTAAAACTGATGAGTTTTCAGCAGAGATTAAATCTCTTACTAAAAAATTAGTGGAAAAAGTGCGTGTTTCTCGCAAAAAAGCCAGTGGCGTTGATGCGTTGATGCACGAGTTTTCACTTTCTAGCCAAGAAGGTGTGGCGTTAATGTGCTTGGCGGAAGCATTATTGCGTATTCCAGATACTGCTACCGCAGATAAATTGATTAGAGATAAAATTTCAAAAGGAGATTGGCGTTCACATACGGGAAATAGCCCATCTTTATTTGTTAATGCAGCCGCTTGGGGATTAGTGATTACTGGGAAATTAGTTTCTACCCATAGTGAAAGTAGTCTATCTTCTGCACTTTCTCGCTTAATTGCCAAAGGAGGAGAACCTGTTATTCGTAAAGGGGTTGATGTGGCAATGCGTTTGCTCGGTAAGCAGTTTGTTACAGGCGAAACCATTCAGCAAGCAATTCAAAATGGCGAAAAACGTTTTGCGATGGGCTATCGTTATAGCTACGATATGTTAGGTGAAGCCGCATTTACCGAAGAAGATGCTAAACGTTACTATGCGGATTATGTTGCCTCTATTCACGCAGTTGGGGCAGTTTCTCGTGGCTTAGGCGTATATAAATCTTCGGGTGTATCAGTTAAATTATCGGCTATTCACCCACGTTATAGTTTGGCACAGCACCAACGGGTGATTGATGAGCTTTATCCTCGTTTAAAAGAACTTTATTTACTAGCAAAACAGTATGATATTGGTTTAAACATTGATGCAGAAGAAGCCGACCGTTTAGAACTTTCGTTAGATTTAATGGATCGTTTATTAGCCGATCCTGATTTAGCCGGTTTTAACGGTATCGGTTTTGTGGTGCAAGCCTATCAAAAACGCTGTCCACACGTTATTGATTATTTAATTGAAAAAGCGCGTGAAAATAATCGTCAGTTGATGATCCGTTTAGTGAAAGGGGCATATTGGGATACGGAAGTAAAACGTGCTCAAATGGATTGTGCCGAAGGCTATCCTGTATTCTCTCGCAAAGTGCATACAGATTTAAACTATGTTGTGTGTGCTAAAAAATTATTAGCGGCTCAAGATGTGATCTATCCACAATTTGCTACCCATAATGCTCAAACACTTTCTACCATTTATCATTTAGCTAAAGGGAAACGTTTTGAGTTCCAATGCCTACACGGAATGGGCGAAACCCTTTACGATCAAGTGGTTGGCGAAAATAACTTAAATGTACAATGCCGTATTTATGCTCCTGTGGGCTCTTATCAAACACTATTGGCTTATTTGGTTCGCCGTCTGTTAGAAAATGGGGCAAATAGCTCATTTGTAAATCAAATTGTAGATGAAAATTTAAGTATTGATGATTTAGCAAAAGACCCTGTTGAGAAAGCCGCAGTAACAGAAGGAACAATGCACCCGAAAATTCCTCTCCCTGTCAATCTCTTTGCTGATCAACGTCAAAACTCAAAAGGCTATGATTTAACTGATGCAATTCATTTACAGCAATTACAAGAAAAACTGAATGAACTGGCTACCCAAGAGTATCACGCTGCCCCACAAATTGCAGATGGTAAAGCAGAAAAAGAAGAAAGCCGCCCTGTGTACAACCCTGCTAATGTTTCTCAATTAGTAGGCGAAGTGGTTGATGCCACAGCAGGAGATGTGGCGAAAGCCTTTGAGCTTGCGAGTGAATTTAAATCAGAATGGCAAAATACCTCGCCAATAGTGCGTGCCGAAGCCTTAGAAAAAATGGCTGATTTAATGGAAGCTAATATGCCACAACTTTTTGATTTGGCGGTGCGTGAAGCAGGTAAAACCTTAAATAATGCGATAGCCGAAGTGAGAGAAGCGGTCGATTTCTGTCGCTATTATGCAAAAGAAGTGCGTTCAAATCCTGAAGGTTATCGTTCTCCAAGAGGGATTGTGGTTGCAATCAGCCCTTGGAACTTCCCTCTCGCCATTTTCGTTGGGGAAGTCTCTTCTGCCTTAGTCGCTGGTAATGTTGTGTTGGCAAAACCTGCGGAGCAAACATCACTAATGGCTCATTATGCGGTGAATTTATTCTATCAAGCAGGTATTCCAAAGCAGGCATTACAATGCTTACCGGGAAGTGGGAAAGTAGTCGGTGCAGCGTTAGTATCCGATTCTCGTGTGGACGGTGTTATTTTCACAGGTTCAACAGAAACCGCTAAGCATATCAATGCAAACTTGCAAAAATCAGAAAAAATCGTACCGCTTATTGCTGAAACTGGCGGACAAAATGCAATGATTGTTGATAGCTCGGCATTAGGCGAACAAGTTGTGGCTGATGTGCTTAACTCTGCCTTTGATTCAGCAGGGCAACGTTGTTCTGCGTTGCGTGTGCTTTATTTACAACGTGATGTCGCTGATCATATTTTAACGATGTTAAAAGGGGCGATGGCGGAATTAAAAGTAGGCAGACCGCAACAGCTCAATACCGATGTAGGCCCTGTGATTGATAAAATTGCTCAACAACGTTTGTTAGATCATATTGAGAATATCAAAAAGGTGGCAAGTGCGTATTATCAAGTAGCGATTGAGCCTGAAATTGAACAAAATGGTATTTTTGTTCCACCAACATTATTAGAAATCGATCATATCAGCCAACTTAAACACGAAGTTTTTGGGCCTGTGCTACACGTTATTCGTTTTGATACGGATAAATTACCGCAAGTGATGGCAGACATCAATTCAACAGGTTTTGGCTTAACCAGTGGGTTACATAGCCGTATTGATGAAACGGTCGATCTCTGGATTGATACCATTCACGCAGGTAACTTATATGTCAATCGTAATACCGTAGGGGCTGTGGTAGGTGTACAACCATTTGGCGGAATGGGGTTATCTGGAACAGGCCCGAAAGCAGGTGGCCCGTTATATTTACAGCGTCTAGTAAATCGTTCTGAATGGCAATTAACGGGGTTAGAAGGTGGAAAAACCGTTGATACGACATCACTTGTAACGGGGATCAATAATGTGCTATCTGGCACAGAACGCCAAAATGCACTTGATTTAGTCCAAAGTCTTAGTCGTCAATCGCCTCTTGGTAAAGTCTTCAAAATGCAAGGTATTACCGGGGAAAATAACTTTATGCGATTTGAATCTCGCCCTGTGATTGCAATCGGTAATGGCTCACTTTATCAGCAAATTCAAGCACTTATTGCCATTGTGGTATGCGGAAGTAAAGCGGTGGTTACTCGTAGTAGTGAACTTGCCAAACAAGCAACTCAATTTGCAGGCAATGTGATCGTTGTTGATGATTTGAATAGTCTTGCTAATCTCAGTACGCTGATTGTGTTAGAGCAACTTTCTGTGGAAGAAAAATCACATTATGCAACACGTTCTGGGGCTATTTTAACCTATGTGGAAAACCTTGATTTAGCGTTATCCTTATTCCCTCTTGTTCACGAAAAAGCGGTCAGCATTAACACTGCTGCTGCGGGGGGAAATGCGAGCTTGATGAGTGAAATGGATTAAAATAAATATCGCTTAAAATGCTAAAATTTCAAGCGGTCGGATCAGTATGATTTTTTACAAAAATAGTGGAAAATCCGACCGCTTGCTTTTACTATATGTTGTAATTATGGTTATATCAAATAACAATATGTTGTGATTTCTACAACGGTTATTTACGAAAAAATTTTTCCTTTAAAAATCAAATACTCACTACCAACTAATCGCATTGTCGATTTGTCAAGACCTTGTTTTAAGAAAAAATATCTCTAGAATATGCCACAGTTTCACATTGTAAATTAAAAGGTCTAATTCATTATGTCTCGCAATATTTTTGAAAAACGTTTGCAAATTAAACCTTACGAATACCCTGAACTACTCGAATTTAAAGATGCAATTCGCCACTCTTATTGGTTGCATACCGAGTTTAATTTTACAGGCGATATTCAAGATTATCGTACCAACATTAACGATCACGAACGCCACGTTCTAACTCGTACAATGCTTGCAATCTCTCAAGTTGAAGTGAGCGTAAAACGTTTTTGGGGCGATTTATATCGTTATTTTCCAAAACCTGAAATTGATGATGTAGGCGGAACTTTCGCTGAGAGTGAAGTTCGCCATAAAGATGCTTATTCATTTTTGCTTGAAAAATTAGGCTTAAATGAGATGTTCACACAAATTACAGATATTGAACCTTTAATGGCTCGTATTCGTTATATGGAAGATTTTATGCGTGATAAAGACGATGGTCAGGATCGTTTTGTGTTATCACTCGTATTATTCTCACTGTTTGTTGAGCATATCTCGTTATTTGGGCAATTCCTTGTGATGATGTCGTTTAATAAGCATCGTAATTTATTTAAAGGAATTTCAAACGCCGTTGAAGCAACGTCAAAAGAAGAAGAAATTCACGGGCGTTTTGGCATTGCACTTTATGAAATTTTGCGTGATGAGCATTCTAACCTGTTCACTCCTGAATTTTATGAAGAATTAAAATTGCTTGCAGCTCAAGCATTGGAAGCTGAACGTGGCATTTTAGATTGGATCTTCGAAGAGGGTGATTTGAGCTTTATTAGCCGTAAAACTGTCGAGAACTATATTATGCACCGTTATAATAATTCTTTAATCGCATTAGGCTTAGAACCGCCACACGATATTGATCCTGAAATGTTAAAAGAAACAGAGTGGTTTGATATTGAGATCATTTCAACGAAAGAAACTGATTTCTTTAACAAACGTAGTACCGATTACAGTAAAAAAATGAAGCAGATTACCGCCGATGACTTATTCTAACGCTTACTATCAGCCGAAGTTATTTGAGCTCGGCTATACAGACGAAAACCGTCCAGATTTCCACTGGTTAAATGATGATAGCCGTCTATTTTTACAACGTGGCTACCTGTTAGAAGGCACAACTGCCTTAGAACGTATCCGCTTTATTGCCGAACACGCCGAGCGTAAATTGGGCATTGAAGGCTATGCAGATAAATTTTATCACTATATGGCTCGTGGATATTTTTCTCTCTCTTCGCCAATTTGGTCTAACTTTGGTTTAGATCGTGGTTTACCTATTTCTTGTTTTGGTAGCTATATTGGCGACTCCATTCACGAAATTATGGTAACAACCGCAGAAGTCGGAATGATGAGCAAAATTGGGGGGGGGACTTCTGCCTATTTTGGCGATATTCGTCCTCGTGGTAGTGCAATCAAAAATAACGGTAAGTCAGACGGTTCTTTTAACTTTAGTAAGTTGTTTGATACAGTCATTGATGTGATTTCTCAAGGGACATCTCGTAAAGGTCAATTCGCAGGCTATATTGATATTGAACACGGCGATATTGATGAGTGGCTAGATATTCATACTGAAGGTAACCCAATTCAATTAATGTACTATGGTGTTTGTGTTGGACACGACTGGCTTGAGTCAATGAAAGCGGGTGATCCATATAAGCGCCAACTTTGGGCAAAACTTTTGCAACGTAAAACAGAAACGGGTATTCCGTATTTGTTCTTTAAAGATAATGCTAATGCTGGTCGCCCAGATGTGTACAAAGATAAAAATATGACCGTTCACGCATCAAATCTTTGTACCGAAATTATGTTGCCTTCTAGTGCAGATGAGAGCTTTGTTTGTTGCTTATCATCAATGAATTTACTCTACTTTGATGAGTGGAAAGATACCGATGCACCAGAAGTGCTAACTTATTTCTTAGATGTTGTGATGTCTGAGTTTATTGAGAAAAGTGCAGAAATTCCATTCTTAGATCGTGCAAATCGTTTTGCTCGCAGACATCGTGCATTGGGCTTAGGCGTATTAGGTTGGCACAGTTATTTACAGGCAAATAATATTGCTTTTGATAGCTTTGAAGCGATGCAGAAGAATAATATTATCTTTAAAACACTCCAAGAAAAAACATTGCAAGCATCAAAAGAACTTGCACAGCGTTTTGGAGAGCCAGAATTACTGAAAGGCTATGGTCGCCGTAATACTACTTTATTGAGTATTGCTCCAACCAAATCAAGTAGCTTTATTTTAGGCAGCGTATCGCCTTCAGTTGAGCCATTTAAATCTAACTATTATGTTAAAGATTTAGCGAAAATTAAAACTGTTTATAAGAACCCATTCTTAGAAAAACTGTTACAAGATAAAGGGATTGATACTCAAGAAATTTGGGATAGTATTTTACTTAATGATGGTTCTGTTCAGCACCTCTCACAACTGTCAGATCAAGAGAAAGAAGTCTTTAAAACCTTCTCTGAGATCAGTCAATTAAGTGTGATTCAGCAAGCGGCACAGCGTCAAAAATATATAGACCAAGGGCAAAGTATCAACATTATGGTTCACCCAGCAACCCCAGCTCGTGATCTCAACCAGTTATACTTAACGGCAGAAGAACTTGGTTTAAAATCCATTTACTACCAATATTCAATGAGTGCAGCCCAAGTATTCAACCGCAACTTACTCAGTTGCAGTAGTTGCGAAGGCTAAATAAACGCTATAAGCGGTGAGATTTCTGTAAAATTTTGCAAGGATCTTACCGCTTTTGGTTTTCCATTTATTCTAATCCATACTAATGACCAAACATAAACGCCCGACTTTACAAGATATTGCGACACATCTTGGTATTACCAAAATGACTATCAGTCGCTATTTGCGTAATCCAAATTCGGTAGCTATTGCAACTCAAGAGCGGATTGCTCAAGCAATAGAGCAGTTTGGTTATATTCCTAATCGTGCTCCAGATATTTTATCCAATGCTAAAAGTCGTGCTATTGGTGTATTAGTACCGTCTTTGACGAATCAAGTTTTTGCCGATGTCATTAAAGGGATTGAGCTGATTACTGATCAAGCAGGCTATCAAACAATGTTGGCTCACTATGGATATAGTGTTGAAAAAGAAGAAAAGAGAATTGAATCACTACTTTCTTACAATGTTGATGGGATTATTCTATCTGAGAATCATCATTCCGAACGTACACGAAAGATGCTAGAAATCGCTCATATTCCTGTAATTGAGATTATGGATAGCAGTGAAGTCGGAATACAACAAGCGGTGGGTTTTGATAATATTTCTGCGGCTCAAGCTATGGTGGAGACAATGATCCAACGTGGGCATAAAAATATTGTTTATTTTTCTGCTCGAATGGATAAACGCACCCAATTAAAAATGCAAGGCTATGAATTAGCAATGAAAAAATATGGATTGATTCCCCATAGTTTAAGAACAGAACAGCCGTCTTCATTTAGCTTAGGTTCAAGCCAATTACAACAAGCCTTAAAGCAATTTCCAAATTTAGATGGAATTTTCTGTACCAATGATGACTTAGCAATTGGGGCATTATTTGAATGCCAGCGTTTAGGAATCCAAATTCCAACGCAAATAGCTATCGCAGGCTTTCACGGACACGATGTAGGGCAATCACTCACCCCACAACTCGCTACTGTGATCACGCCACGCCTAGAAATTGGGAAAGTTGCAGCTCAAGAATTGTTAGATCGAATTAATGGACTACCACAACAAAAAAGCATCATCAATCTAGGTTATCAAATTCATCTTGGTGAAAGTATCTAAATTAAAGGCTTAATTGCCCCCACACACTGTTCAACCACTTGCTCAAAATCGCCTTGAATATCAATAAAAATCACGTCAGGTTCTAATGATAAATCAGGTGTTTCTAAGGTATCAAACTGGCTCTTTAGCATATCCACTTTCATATAATGCCCTTTGCGTTTTTGCATTCGTGCCAAAACTGTTTCAAATGAGCCTTGTAAAAATAAGAATGTGATGTTTTCATTCCCTTGGCGAATTAAATCTCGATATTGCTTTTTTAAAGCAGAGCAGATAATAATCCCTTTCTCACTCTTTTGCTCTAGGCTGAATGCGGCATCATTGATTCTAGTCAGCCAAGGTTTTCGATCTTCGTCATTAAGTGGAGTTCCACTTCCCATTTTGATGATATTTGCTCTTGGGTGTAAATCATCGCCATCAATCAGTTTTAGCCCTAAACGATGGGCAACAGCCGTCCCAACAGATGTTTTTCCTGTACTAGATACTCCCATCAAAATAAATGCTTTTCCTGACATATACCACCTCCAAATGTTACCGATAACTTATTTGTATAATATAAAATAGCATTTTAAATACAGAATTCATCCATATTTTTCAAAAAATTTGAACTATTTCACAAAATTGAAATAAATAGTAATACGCTATTTACATTGATAGTGAATAAACTTATGTTACCGATAACAAAAAACCTATCGGAGGATATATGCTTATTTTTACAATGATAGCCGCTATTCTTTTACTGCTTGTACTTATTATGAAATTTAAAGTACACGCTTTCGTGGCTTTAATTATCGTTAGTTTATTAACCGCACTTGCTACGGGCATCCCAGTAGATAAGATCTTACCTACTTTATTAGGTGGCTTTGGTAGTACATTAGCGTCAGTTGCTCTATTAGTGGGGCTTGGTGCAATGATTGGTCGCTTACTTGAAATTACTGGGGGAGCAAAGGTTTTAGCCGATACGCTCATCAATAAATTTGGTAAAGAGAAAGCACCTTTCGCATTAGGGGTAGCATCACTCTTATTCGGATTCCCAATTTTCTTTGATGCGGGTTTAGTCGTAATGTTGCCAATTATTTTCAGCGTAGCTAAACAATTTGGTGGCTCTGTATTACGTTATGCTTTCCCATCTGCGGGTGCTTTTGCTGTAATGCACGCATTCTTACCGCCACACCCAGGCCCTGTTGCATCAGGTGATTTATTAGGTGTGAATATGGGATTATTAGTTATTGTTGGTTTAGTCTGTGCAATTCCAACTTGGTACATTGGTACTTATCTGTTTAGTATGTTTATTAGTAAACATATTCACGTTGATTTACCTAAAGCATTTTTAAATACAAATGCTATCAATGAAACCTCTGTACAAAACCCTCCAAGTTTTAAACGCGTTTTAATTGTATTATTACTCCCTATTTTCTTGATCCTATTTGATACTGGTTTAAATACATTAAGTGTTGCCAAAGTTATCGATGGTTCTGAGCTTTGGGTACAAAGTTTACGCCTAATCGGCAAAACACCGATTGCATTACTCATTACATTATTGGTTGCAATTGCACTCCTTAGAGATAATCGTAGTTACGATCAAATCGAAAAAATCTGTAATAATGCTTTAGGCCCTATTTGTTCAATCGTACTGGTAACAGGTGCTGGTGGTATGTTCGGTGGCGTATTAAGAGCGAGTGGGATTGGCGATGTGTTATCAAATATGATGTCAGATACAGGGATGCCAATTATTGTTGCAGCGTTCCTAATTGCGACTACACTTCGTGTTGCACAAGGTTCAGCAACCGTCGCATTAACCACTACGGCAGCACTTATTGCCCCAACCGTTGCCAATGCTACTGATTTGAGTCAATTTGATCTCTGTTTTATTGTGATCTCCATTGCATCAGGTGCAACAGTACTTTCACACGTTAATGACTCTGGTTTCTGGTTGATGAGCCGTTTTTTAGAAATGGATGAGAAAACAACCCTAAAAACTTGGACTGCACTTGAAACTTCTATTGGATTAGTCGGCTTTATTATTGCTTTAATTGGTAGTGCTATTTTATAGAGAGAATAGACAAGCGGTAAGTTACGCAATTTATTTTGCTAATCTTACCGCTTATTTCTTATTAGGAAACTAAATTCCAGCCCCATCAAGTAAACCTTCATTATTTTCAAAATATTGGTTCATTTCAAAAGCAGGTTTCTGTGTTTGGGATTGACCAATAATTCGAGCAGGAACGCCAGCCGCAGTTGCGTATTCAGGAATTGCATTGAGTACCACAGAATTTGCCCCAATTTTTGAATAGCGTCCGATTTCAATATTTCCGAGAATTTTAGCCCCTGAGCCGATCATTACGCCTTCACGAATTTTAGGGTGGCGGTCGCCATTTTCTTTACCTGTTCCCCCTAGGGTAACGCCTTGTAAAATCGAAACGTCATTTTCAATTACCGATGTTTCGCCCACCACAATGCCTGTTGCGTGATCTAACATTATTCCACAGCCAATTTTTGCCGCTGGGTGAATATCGACATCAAAGGCAACAGAAATTTCATTTTGTAAATAAATCGCTAGGGCTTGTCTGCCTTGATTCCATAAATAATGGGTTACTCGATAGCTTTGTAAGGCGTGATAACCTTTGAGATAAAGTAATGGTGTACTCCATTTATCGACTGCAGGATCTCGTGTGCGAACGGCTTCAATATCACAAGCGGCACTGGTAATAATTTGTGGGTTTGCGTGATAGGCTTCTTCAATAATCTCTTTTAGAGCAATCGCTGGCATAATGGCATTTGAAAGTTTATTCGCCAGAATGTAGCTTAGTGCATCACCGAGATTATGGTGTTTTAAAATTGTGGCGTGGAAGAAACTTGCAAGCATCGGCTCACTATTAACTAACTCTTGAGCTTCTTCACGAATGTTTTGCCAAATTTGCTGTGGATTAATGTCTGCCATATTTCCCCCTTTATAATTTGATTATTCACCTTTACGTTCTCGACCTAATAAGGCTTTTACAACATCATTAGCTTGTTTACCGCAGAATAACATTTGATAGATTTGTTCGACAATAGGCATTTCTACGCCCTGTTGTTGAGCAAGCAAGTAGGCTTCTTTTGTATTATAAAAACCTTCAACTACTTGACCGATTTCTGCCATTGCTTGTTCGGCATTTTTACCTTGACCAAGCATTAGCCCAAAACGGCGATTGCGTGATTGGTTGTCAGTACAGGTTAAAACCAGATCACCTAATCCTGCCATTCCCATAAAAGTGGTTGGGTTTGCTCCTAAAGATGCACCTAAGCGGCTTATTTCAGCTAAACCTCGCGTGATCAATGCGGTGCGAGCATTTGCCCCAAAGCCCATTCCATCAGAAATACCTGCCCCAATCGCAATAACATTTTTAATTGCCCCGCCTAACTGAACACCAATCATATCGCTATTGAGATAAACTCGAAAGGCTTTTGCACAGTGAATACGCTGTTGCATTTGATCAGCAAAAATAGGGTTATCCGATGCTAGAGAAATCGCTGTGGGTAAACCTTGTGCTAACTCTTTCGCAAAAGTTGGACCTGATAACACAGCAAGCGGGTAGTTTTGCCCTAAAATTTGCAATACAACCTCTTGCAATAATCGTCCTGTATCTCGCTCTAACCCTTTAGTCGCCCAGATAATACGATGCTCAGACGTAAGTAAAGGTTTTATTTGTTGCAAGACTTCTGTAAAAACGTGGCTAGGTACAACAATCAGTAAATCTTTGGCTTTTTGCAACGCTTGGGATAAATCAGCTTCTATCTCTAAAGCATCTGGAAATGGGATATCAGGTAAAAATTCGTGATTTTGGCGAGCTGCTGCCATTACTGCCATTTTCTGTGGGTTATGCCCCCATAAATAAGTTTTATGTCCGTTACGCGATAAGGCAATTGCCAAAGCAGTACCGTAAGATCCTGCACCAAGCACAGTAATTGGGGCGGTATAAGTAGTATCCATTACTCTTCAATCTCATCTAAAAAAATAGGTATGCTTAACATATCCCAGACTGATGACAAACCC
>NZ_LEKM01000166.1 GCF_009761375.1 Ursidibacter arcticus
AGGGACGCCACGCTGGCGCCCGTTTATTGAATACAACAAATTAGGGTTTGTCAGCGGCCTGAACGCAGGAAATTTCCTGCGTTTTTTTAGCTCTGCTGCTGAAACATCATAAAACCAACACGATGTCTTGCTGAGATTCGGCGTTTTAAACGGTAAATTTGTAAAATTCGACGAGATTTATTGCTATGTAATCGCTTGATCTTACGTTTTAGTTTTCGTTTTCTAAACATTTATTTCTCCTTAGAATCTTGTGATTGTTCTACATCTTTTATCGTTATATCCTGATCTACAGTTTGGGTTTCCTGCTTTTTATTTTCGAGAGATTGCTCTTTTACACGTTGGTAATTGATTATACTGTGGTAATAACGCCGAATATTCTCAACATAATTAAATGCCTCAAAGCCACGAGCATAGCCATATTTTAGATCACTGTAATAACGCTTTTCAGCAAGTTTTGGTAAATTTTTTTTTACATCTAACCAATTATCAGGATCGCCACCAAGTTGTTTAGTTAAGCGTCTAACATCAATAAGGTGTCCAAGCCCCATATTATAAGCGGCAAGACCAAACCAAATCCTATCTTCTTTCGCAATCGTATTTGGAAGCTGTGACATCAACAAATGTAAGTATTCAGAACCAGCTTTAACACTTTGCTCAGGGTTTGTACGATCTTTAATATTCATTCTATCTGCAGTATCTCGAGTCAGCATCATTATGCCACGAACCCCTGTTGGAGAAGTCGCGTTAGGATCCCAATGCGATTCTTGATAAGCGATAGCGGCTAGCATTTGCCACTCAAGATCACCTCGATACTTTTCAAATAAATGCTGATATTTAGGTAGAGTATTCTCAATGGCATTCAAATAGCTTCTTGAATCAACATAATCAAAACGTGATAAATGATTAAAATATTTCTCTTCAATACGAGCAACAAGCCCTGTTTCATTAGCTTGATGCATAAATTCCAACAATGCAGCTTGTAGCTCGCTATAAGCATTATTTTGCAAATACCAAACGACAGGGGCTTCATCGGTTAAATCAAAACCAACGGCAACATTTGGTTTAATATGCTGAGCGGCGGAGACATCAACAGAAGTGGCAACAGTGTAAGGGATTTTTCCATCTGCAACTTGCAATAACAGCTCTTCTTGGGTGAATTGATCGTTAATTACCCAACGTAACTGCGGATTATTTTCTTGGATCTGTTGAAGAATTGGTAACACTGCTGAACCAGCAGGAATAACTAACTCACCGTTAATATCTTCGATTTTATAAGGACGTTGAGTGCCTTTTTGATAGACCACTTGCCAAGACGCAGAATAGTAAGATGCTCCAATTTGAAACTCTTTTACATTATCCAAATTAAAGAGTAAACCTGCTGCTGCAATATCAACTTCACCTTTTTTCAAGGCTTGGAATAGCATCTCACTACTAGGGTAGGACTCAATATGGAGTTTAACTTTCAAATAATTAGCAAAGGCATTAGCTAAATCAAATTCAATCCCTTCTTGCCCATTTGCTCCAACAAAATAAGAGAGCGGATGGTTAATCATACCCACTCTCAAGGTCTTACTATGTTGAATTTGTGTATAGCGATTTTGTTCTGCTTGCATTGCTTTTTGCCAAGGGAATGTCATATCCCAAGCCCATAATAACAACGCAATTCCTAAAACAAGTCGAATAGCAATATTCTTCAAATCAAATTTCTCTGACGGTTTAATATAATTGCGTAAGTGTATAGCAAAGCCAAGTGAAGATCAAAATGTCGCTAATAGCTTATGAATAAGATGCCAAAGCCTGTAAGGTTTGATAGGCTTTATCCGTTGCAAGCAAGGCTTTTACTTTGGCAACATTTGCTTTGAGAGATCTCTCTCCAAATAATCGCATTAGCATTGCAACATTCACAGCAACTGCATCAATATGAGCTTGCTCGCCTTTTCCTTGCAGTAAAGCGGTAAGTTTCTCTGCATTTTCTGCAGGTTCTCCCCCTTTTAACGCATCAAGTGAATAACGAGGAATACCAAAATCTTCGGGAGTGAGTGTGAAGTAATGGATTTCTCCATTTTCAACTTCCGCAACCAAAGTTTCAGCGTGAATGGCTACTTCATCAAGCCCTGAACCGTGTACTACAATGGTATGCTGATGGCCTAAAGAGCGAACCGTTTCCGCATAAGGCTTGAGTAATTCAGGGGAGTACACTCCCAATAGCTGATGTTTTGGACGAGCAGGGTTTACCAATGGACCAAGAATGTTAAATAAAGTACGCGTTTTTAAGGCTTGTCGCACAGGAATGGCGTATTTAAAACCTTGATGATATTGCGGAGCAAATAAAAAACAGAGATTAGTTTTGTCTAACGCATCACGAGCTTGTTGAGCTGAGATATTTACATTGATACCTAACGCAGTAAGTACATCACTCGCACCAGATTTACTCGATACACTACGACTACCGTGTTTAGCAACTTTAATGCCTAATGTTGCTGCCACAATAGCACTTGCTGTTGAGATATTGATCGTATTTGCACCATCTCCACCTGTGCCAACAATGTCTGCAAAAGGGTAGTCAGGGCGAGGGAAGGGCGAAGCATTTTCTAAGGTTGCAGTTACCGCACCAGCAATCTCATCAACAGTTTCACCCCTCACTTTTAATGCAATCAATGCTCCAGCGAGCTGCTCGGCAGAAAGTACACCTTGCATAATTTGCTGAAATAAAAAATGGGACTCTGTTTGAGATAAACTCTGATGACTAAATAATTTCTCTAATAATGGTTCAAGTTGCATAATAATTCTCTCAGTCAATTTGCAAAATAATCGGGAAATCTTACCGCTTGTCAGCTCATTTATTGCGTTATGCTTTGGACAGTAGCCATTCCACAGACTGTTTAAGCAATTTTGAGCCTTCTACGGTTAAAATAGATTCTGGGTGAAACTGAAAGCCACAAATTTTTTCACTACGATGACGCACAGCCATAATAATCTCACCAAAGCGAGCATTTACAACGAGCTCTTCGGGCAATTTATCCCCCATTAAAGAGTGATAACGAGCAACAGGCATAGGATTATTGATACCTGCAAACATTGCTTGGTTATCGTGTTCAATACGAGAAACTTTACCGTGCAATACCGTTCCCGTATGCACAACTTCACCTCCTAAGGCTTCAATAATCGCTTGATGCCCTAAACAGATCCCAATTAACGGCACTTTACCTGCTAAACCACGAATAATGGCTAATAAATTCCCTGCCTCCTGAGGATTTCCTGGCCCTGGCGAAAGTGCCACAATACAATCTTCAGTATTGCAAGCCTTTTCTAAAAAAGCATTAAGCGGATAATCATTACGGAAAATAGTTACCTGATGTCCAAGTTGGCGGAATTGATCAACCAAGTTATAAGTAAATGAATCAAAATTATCAACAAAAAGAATATGTGCCATTGTCTGCTCCTTATAACGAATGGTTTACTTGAGCAATCGCTTTGAGTACCGCTCTTGCTTTATGACGTGTTTCATCGGCTTCTAATTGTGGATCAGAATCCAACACTTCACCACAACCCGCTTGAACATAGGCGATTCCATTTTGAATAAAGGCAGAGCGAATCACAATACAAGTATCTAAGTTACCGTCTGATGTTAAATAACCGACAGCACCGCCATAACTATGACGTTTTTGCTGCTCAAATTGATAGATTAACTGCATTGCTTTGACTTTCGGTGCACCTGTAAGTGTTCCCATATTCATACAGGCTTGATAAGCGTGCAGGGCATCAAGATCAGGTCGAAGTGTACCAATAACACGAGAAACAAGGTGCATAATGTGCGAATAACGGTCAATTTGCATCAAATCAGCTACTCGGCGAGAACCTGAAACACATACCCGAGCAACGTCATTACGTGCTAAATCTACTAACATCAAATGTTCTGCAAGCTCTTTCTGATCTAAACGTAGCTCTAATTCCAAACGAGAATCTAATTCAGGATCGATATTTCCTTGAGCATCAAAACCACGTGGACGAGAGCCTGCTATCGGATAAATTTCCAACTGACGATTAGTCTGATCATATTTCAACGCACTTTCAGGCGATGCCCCAAATAACGTAAATTCCTCCCCTTGCATAAAGAACATATAAGGGCTTGGATTATTAATCTTCAGTTGGCGATAGCTTGCAAGCGTATTTGGACAAGGCAAGCTAAAACGGCGTGATGGAACAATTTGGAACACATCACCAATATGAATATGGTGTTTTAAACGTTTCACAATATCCTTAAAGGCGTCATCTTCCAAATCCGCAGTAACCTCACTTGTTACTGAGGTAATCGCCAAAGATAAATTTTTATCAGAATTACTTGCTAATTTTTGCGAAAATTCTACCGCTTGTTGAGTAAGTTTTTCCGCTTGGGTTGGATCAAAACAGAAAGTATTGAGTGTAGCTTGCTGCTGTTGATGATCGACAAAAACCAACTGCTCCGCTAGATAGAAACTGAAATCAGGGCAAACCAAACCATCATCTTTTAAATGAATATTTTCCATCGGGATAAATTGAGCAATCAAATCGTAGCTAAACAATCCACCCAAATAAATTGGCGACTCAGCATCTTCAAACAGTTTGGTGACACAACGCAAACCATCAAAAATAGTAGTTGTTTTTAGCTTACTATCTTCATCTAACGCATCATTGATAATCGGAAATTCTGCTTGCAAGCGGTCAGATTCTGCTAAAAGTTCGCAAACAGGTGCAGGGGATAATTGCAAAAGAACTTGCTCAATTAAAGGCAGAACCGCTTTACCATTCTCGGTTAGTGCTTGAAAGGTAACCGTTTTTTCGTGACAAAAAATATGCACAGCCGACTGAGCAAATAATAGGCTTTTCAAGCTGTTTTTACTCTGTATTTCTGCAGAATCCAGTAATAACGTATGTGGGCGATCACCACAAAGATGAAAAAATACCGAAGTGGTATCGGCATAATAAGGCAACTGAGTTTGTTGAATTGATACAGCCATTTGGTTTTCCCTTAAAATCTTTTTGTACTATTAAACTAGTACAAGAGCATAAAGTCAAGCAAGTTTTTGTATTTTGATAAATTTAAGGGATTGTGACTAAAAGTCATCAATCCCTTACTTCACAAATTTTTAATCGCAGAGCATAGAGATCAGCGATCAAATAAAATTAAATTAATGCGTACTTGTACTTGTCGTTGTACGGCTTGCACGTTTACGTTCTACTTCCGTTAGTAATTTCTTACGAATACGCACCGAAGTTGGCGTTACTTCAACCAACTCATCATCATCAATAAATTCAAGTGCTTGCTCAAGCGTGAATTTTACTGGCGTAGTTAAAGTAAGTGCATCATCTTTTCCTGAAGCACGCATATTCGTCAATTTTTTACCTTCTAACGGATTTACGGTTAAGTCATTTGAACGACTATGAATACCAATAACTTGACCTTCATAAATCTCAACACCGTGATCGATCATCAATTTACCACGATCTTGTAAAGCATAAAGCGAATAAGCTAGAGCTTTACCTGTACCGTTTGAAATCAATACGCCGTTAATACGCTGACCAATTTCACCCGGTTTCACATCATCGTAGTGGCTGAAACTTGAGTAAAGTAAACCTGTACCTGAGGTCATTGTCATAAATTCATTACGGAAACCAATTAAACCGCGGCTTGGAATAATATATTCTAAACGAGTACGACCTTTACCATCTGGCACCATATCACGCACTTCACCTTTACGAATACCTAACGCTTCCATTACTGAACCTTGGTGCTGTTCTTCAATATCAATCGTTACTTGCTCAAACGGCTCTTGTTTACGACCATCAATTTCTTTAAAAATAACTTTTGGACGAGATACCGCTAACTCATAGCCTTCACGACGCATATTTTCAATAAGCACAGATAAATGTAACTCACCACGACCAGATACGCTGAAAATATCAGAATCATCAGTTTCTTCTACACGCAATGCCACGTTATGCACTAACTCTTTTTTCAAACGCTCTAAAATCTGACGAGAAGTAACGAATTTACCTTCTTGTCCACAGAATGGCGAAGTATTTACACAGAAGAACATAGTTACAGTTGGTTCATCAACAGATAATGCAGGTAACGCTTCCACATTGTTAATATCGCATAATGTATCTGAAATATTTAACTCACCTAAACCTGTAATGGCAATAATATCGCCAGCATAGGCTTCGGTTGCTTCGTAGCGTTGTAAACCTAAATGCCCTAAGACTTGACCAACGCGCCCGTTGCGAGTTTTACCTTCAGCATCAATCACTGTGATTGGTTGGTTTGGTTTTACCGTACCACGTTTAATACGACCGATACCGATAACACCTAAGTATTTACTATAATCTAACTGAGAAATTTGCATTTGGAATGGTGCATCTAATTGCACATCTGGTGGTGAAACGTGCTTAATAATTGCTTCAAATAATGGATCCATATTCGGAGCAAGATCTTCGTGTTCTAAACCAGCCACACCATTTAGTGCTGATGCGTAAATAATAGGGAAATCTAACTGCTCATCAGTTGCTCCTAAGTTCACAAACAAGTCAAAAACCTGATCCACAACCCAATCAGGACGAGCACCAGGACGATCCACTTTATTGATAACAACAATCGGTTTTAAACCGTGAGCAAAGGCTTTTTGTGTCACAAAACGAGTTTGTGGCATAGGGCCATCAAAGGCATCAACAACCAATAACACCGAATCAACCATTGAAAGTACACGTTCAACTTCACCACCAAAATCGGCGTGTCCTGGGGTATCTACGATATTGATACGATAACCGTTCCAGTTAATCGCTGTATTTTTCGCTAAAATTGTAATACCACGCTCTTTTTCAAGATCGTTAGAGTCCATAACTCGCTCATCAGTATCGCCACGAGAAGTATCTAGCGTACCTGAAAGTTTAAGAAGTTTATCAACTAAAGTGGTTTTGCCGTGGTCAACGTGGGCAATAATTGCGATATTACGCAGTTTGTTTGTATCTAAATGTTGCATTGAAATTACTTTATTTACAGGTGGAATTATCCACACATCTAACTTAATTAAGCGAGCAATAAAACATTACTCACTGACGAATTCTTGGAAATGTGATCTACCTCACAATTTGCAAAGGGGAGCGATTATACCTTTTTTTAATGAAATCGGCTAGGAAACAAGCGGTAAGATTGCAGTAAAATTTTGCAAATTTGATTCACTAATCAGCACACACAAAAAAACCGAGCATTTATCTACTCGGCTCAGACTGATGACAAACC
>NZ_LEKM01000167.1 GCF_009761375.1 Ursidibacter arcticus
GAATATCTTATGCCTTTGGTTTTTTTTCAGCAATAAAAAACCGACTGTTTTAGTCGGTCCAGACCGCTGACAAACCCTAATTTGTTGTATTCAATAAACGGACGCCAGCGTGGCGTCCCTACACAACAAAATAAAATCTGTTATTTTTCAATTGGTTATAACTTTTCTTGTAGGGACGCCACGCTGGCGTCCGAATGAAAAAAGACTTTGTCAATAATCTGACACAAAATATTGTGTCTTTATTAGAAAATTATCGCCACGCTTTAAACTGGTTAATTAAACCGTTAGTTGAGCTATCGTGGCTAGTAATTTCTTCGCTATTTTCTAGCTCTGGTAGAATGCGGTTAGCCAGTTGTTTGCCTAACTCTACACCCCATTGGTCAAAGCTATAAATATTGAAAATAACGCCTTGTACAAAGATTTTATGTTCATACATTGCAATCAATGCCCCTAAAGTAAATGGCGTAATTTTCTGAACTAAAATTGAGTTAGTAGGTTTATTTCCTGTGAATACCTTAAATGGCACGATTTCTGCAACTTCTTCTAGTGATTTACCCGCTTGTAAAAACTCTTGTTCCACCACTTCTTTTGACTTACCAAAAGCGAGAGCTTCTGTTTGAGCAAAGAAGTTTGACAATAATTTTGTATGATGATCTGCTAATGGATTATGGCTTTGAGCCGGGGCAATAAAATCACAAGGGATCAATTTAGTACCTTGGTGAATAAGTTGATAAAACGCGTGTTGTCCATTAGTACCTGGCTCACCCCAAATAATAGGACCTGTTTGATGGGTTACTGCTTTACCATCTCGACCTACAAATTTACCGTTAGATTCCATATTGCCTTGTTGGAAATAAGCTGCAAAACGGTGCATATATTGGTCATAAGGTAAAATAGCTTCTGATTCTGCCCCTAAGAAATTGCTATTCCAAATACCAACTAATGCTAAAGTTGTCGGAATATTTTGCTCAATAGGGGTATTTAGAAAATGTTTATCCATTGCGTGAGCACCTGCTAATAGTTGCTCAAAATGTTCAAAACCGAGAGAAAGAGCAATGGATAATCCGATAGCAGACCAAAGTGAGTAACGTCCTCCTACCCAATCCCAAAACTCAAACATATTGGTTGTATCAATCCCAAATTTAGCAACTTCTTTCGCATTCGTTGAAAGTGCAACAAAGTGTTTTGCAACGGCAGATTCATCTTTAGCTGATGCTAATAACCAATCACGAGCTGAGTGAGCATTCGTCATCGTTTCTTGAGTTGTAAAGGTCTTTGATGCAACTAAAATTAAGGTTGTTTCAGGATTCACTTTGCGTAAAGTTTCAGCAATATGAGTACCATCAACATTAGAGACAAAGTGCATATTAAGATGGTTTTTATAAGGGCGTAATGCTTCGGTAACCATATAAGGCCCTAAATCCGACCCGCCGATACCAATATTGATTACATCGGTAATCGCCTTACCTGTATAGCCTTTCCATTCACCTGAAATAACTCGCTCACAAAAATCTTTCATTTTAGCCAATACCGTATTGACTTCAGGCATTATATCTTTTCCATCGACTTCAACTGGGGTATTTGAACGATTACGAAGTGCGGTATGAAGTACTGCACGATTTTCCGTACGATTGATTTTTTCGCCATTAAACATTGCATAAGTTGCTGATTTCAATCCGCATTCATCAGCTAGTTGGCGTAACAATGAGAGAGTTTGTTGGTTAATGGCATTTTTAGAAAAATCTACCAAAATTTGATCTTCAAAACGCAGAGAATAATGTTTAAAACGCTCTGGATCTTCGGCAAAAAGCTGTGTAATTGTCAGATTCTCATTTTTATGTTGCTCTAACGCATTCCACGCAAAAGTTTGAGTTGGGTTAATTTTTTGCATATTAATGTCCTTTAAGCTAAGTTTAAAATTAGTTCTGAGAGGTTGATTGTTGCTCGTTAAGTGCATCTAAGCGTTTTTCTAGTTCATTTAATTTTTCACGAGTGCGGAGTAGAACTTGGGATTGCACATCAAATTCTTCACGAGTTACAACATCTAATTTGGCAAGTTGGGCTTGTAAGATTTGTTTGAATTTTTCTTCTAGATCGTTACCTACATTTTTTAGCCCTTGTGGTAATACATTGTGTAATTGCTGAGCGATAGATTCTAAATTTTTTGGATTAAGCATATTGTGTATCTCTTGAATAAAATAGAGCGTAATTTTAAATAATTTTAGCGGATAACTAAAGCAGATAATCTGAAAATTATGCTATAAAGTGAGATAAATCAAGGATAAAGAGGATGGCTGGAGTACTAGGATTCGAACCTAGGAATGCTGGGATCAAAACCCAGTGCCTTACCGCTTGGCGATACTCCAAAATAAAAAAACTAACCTAAGTTAGTTATTATGAATAGTTAAAAATAAGATGGCTGGAGTACTAGGATTCGAACCTAGGAATGCTGGGATCAAAACCCAGTGCCTTACCGCTTGGCGATACTCCAGTCGTTTTATTTTGCAAGCCATAATGGTGCGGGACGAGGGACTTGAACCCACACACCTCTCGGCGCCAGAACCTAAATCTGGTGCGTCTACCAATTTCGCCAGTCCCGCAAATGGTGGCTACAGCGAGATTCGAACTTGCGACCCCAACATTATGAGTGTTGTGCTCTAACCAGCTGAGCTATGTAGCCATCTTGCGTTGCCATATCGGCTTTGCGGGGCGTATTATGCTGATTTAGTCCTTACTCGTCAAATACTTTTTTAGAAAAATTATTTTTTTCGGATTATTTGCATAGAGATTCGGCAATTTGATAAAAAAAACAACAAAAAGGTTATTTTATAATGGGTTAGCTAAATTACTCTTCATTTCTTGTTGTAATTTTTCCAAAACGGGCTCTACATTAGGTAATATACCTTCCCATAGTTGAAAAGCATAACTTGCTTGCCCCACTAACATTCCAAGACCATCTTGTACCGATTTCGCACCTTGAGATCGAGCATATTTTAGAAATGGCGTATTCATTTCTACAGCATATTGCATATCGTAAATATTTGCTTGTGTCATCAGGTGACGAGGTAATTCAACATATTTACCTTGTAAGCCTAATGATGTGGCGTTGATAATTAGATCAAAAGTTTGATCTGCAATCTCATCTAAATAAGCGGTTAGAATTTTCCCAAATTTTGCAAATTTTTCAGCCAAACTAACCGCTTTTTCAGGCGTACGGTTATAAAGCGTGATTTGCTGTTTAGCTTGTAAGAGTGGGTATAACACTCCCTTGGTTGCACCACCCGCACCTAAGATCAAAATATGTTGATTCGGTTTTAGCCAACCTAAACGTTTAAGGTCACTCACTAAGCCTAAGCCATCAGTATTATCGGCATATAGGCGGCCATCTTCTAAACGCTTTAGGGTATTACAAGCCTCTGCTTGCAAACAAGCTTCACTATGTACATCAGCAAGTGCAAAAGCTCTTTCTTTAAATGGTGCGGTAACATTAGCTCCCTTTGCCCCCTCTGCAAAAAACTGCTTTAGATCTGTTTCAAAATTTTGTTCATCGCCTAGTTTTGCTGAATAGTGTAGTTTTTTTTGAGTTTGCTCTGCAAATAGTTGATGAATACGCGGAGATTTACTTTGGGCGATTGGATTACCCCATACTGCATATTGGTTCATAGCTAGCCTTGCCTAAAAATATGTTGAGTGAAAATATCTCGAATTTCGGACGGATTTGAATTACCTGAAGTTTGCCAATCTAACACAGGGAAATCATTACCAAATTGTAAACGAACTTCTTCCGCCGTTCTACAAGGCGGTAAAGTGGTTAAATTGGCACTTGTAGATGTTAAGGCAAAACCAACGTTGTTACACAGTTCAACTACTGCAGGTACTTGGCATAAACGTAAGGCAATTGTGTCAAATGCTCCAGTTAAATAGCGTGGAACGGAAGATTTAGCTGGCATAATCCACGTAATCGCCTTTTCTGTTTTTTGCTCAAAGCGTTGCCATTCAATAGAAGACAATTTACTTTCATCAATATAAGGTAAGAAAAAATCCTTATGAGGGGCAACTAAAATCAGCCCTTTGTCTTCAGGACGTTGCTTTAATGCTAATAATTTTCTGACTGCAATTTCACTTTGTGGGTTACACCCTAATCCAAATACGGCTTCGGTTGGGTAAGCTATCACTTGCTCTTGTTTTAATTGCTCAATAATTGAATGGAATGAATACATTATGCTTTTTCTTGGTTACTCTCTTGTTCGTGTAAATGCTGGCAAGTTCGGTTAGCACATTGCCATATAAATTTGCCCCGTATTTTTTTCTGAATAGCTAAGGGATAATGACATTTTGGGCAAGCCATTTCTATTGGTTTACTGGCTAATGTAAATTTACAATGCGGATAATTGGAACAGCCGTAAAAATGCTTTCCTGAACGCCCAACACGTTCAACTAGCTGATGCGTTTTACATTCAGGGCATACAATATTGTCTTGGGTTTCTGGTTCATCGTGGACGGTAAAATGACATTCAGGATATTGGCTACAACCAATAAAAATTCCAAAATTCCCTTGCTTTAGCTGTAATAAAGCACCACATTCAGGGCAAATTTCAGTTAGTTCCTTAATGACGTGATTATGTTGTTGTAATGGTTTTAAATAATCACATTCAGGATAGGCACTACACCCTAAAAATAGCCCTTGTTTCCCCCGCTTAATTTGTAATGCAGAGTGGCATTGTGGGCAATATTCTGTTTGCTTAGTTGATTTAAAGAGGCTCATCAATCAATTCAAATTCAATAACAAAAAAATGATCTTCATTTGGGTAAATAGTACGAATTATATGCTTTAACTCATCTAATGACATATTTTCTTGCTTTGCGTGTAAATCATTAAGATCTTCAAAAGTAATTGGTGTTACTGATTTTACACAGATTTTTGCAAATAAGCGGTCAGTTTCAAGAGTAAAAACGTTAAGCTGTTGATTTGGTAAGAAATATGATTCACTTTTATCCCGTATAGTAATTGTTTTTCTGCCTGCAACAATATCGGTTTCAAAACGGCTAAAGAATGTAATTTTATTCATCATAATCTAATTCCATTAAATGACTAAAATGGTCATTATTAAATCCACGACTTAACATATATCGCCAGATTTTCTGTTTTGCTTTGATATCCCAACTTATAGGACGTTTCTTATTAAAAAGTATTTCAGCTTGTTCAAACCAATCGACTTCGCAATTTTCAAGTTCTTGGTTAATTAGCCAATCTTTAATTCCTTTTTGTTTTAGCTCAAATTTTATACGATTAGGCCCATAACCTTGTTGTGAACGATAGCGAATAAAATGAGAACAAAAACGTTCATCGCTTTGCCAATTTTTTTCTTGCACTTGGCTGATTGCATCGTCTATTTCTTCTGTTTCAAATTCTTTTTGTATAAGTTTTTGGCGAAGTTCGGCTTCGCTATAATCTCGTTTTGAAAGCAGATAAACGAGATATTGGATAGGCGTAGATTTTATTTTTGCCATAGTTTCAGATTTAATTCGCATAGCTAACAAAAATGCGGTTTAAATAAACCGAATCAGACTGATGACAAACCTCAATTTGTTGCATTCAATAAACGGACGCCAGCGTGGCGTCCCTACACAACAAAATAAAATCTGTTATTTTTCAATTAATTATA
>NZ_LEKM01000168.1 GCF_009761375.1 Ursidibacter arcticus
GCCTAACAAGCGGTCAGATTATCCAAATTTTTTGCAAATTTCTTACTCAAACTGACCGCTTTCACAACAATAGAAATCTAAAGATTATGCTTTTGCTTTCTCTGCTGCTTTTACGATAACTGCAAACGCAGGTGCTTTAAGAGATGCTCCGCCTACCAATGCACCATCAATATCAGGTTGAGTAAATAATTCTGCTGCATTAGCATCATTTACCGAACCACCGTATTGAATGATGACTTGATCTGCAACAGCTTGAGAATGTTTAGCAATGTGTCCACGAATAAATGCGTGTACTGCTTGTGCTTGAGCAGGAGTTGCTGATTTACCTGTACCAATCGCCCAAACTGGCTCATAAGCAATAACTGCACCATTAAATGCTTCTGCACCAAGGGTGTTTAATACTGCATCTAACTGTCTAGCACATACTGCTTCTGTTTGACCCGCTTCATTTTCCGCTTCAGTTTCACCGATACATAATACAGGTACTAAACCAGCATCTTTTAATGCAGCAAATTTTTTTGCGATAAATTCATCACTCTCTTTATGGTAAGTACGGCGTTCTGAATGCCCGATAATGATATATTTTGCACCAAAATCTTTTAACATTGCAGTTGAAATATCACCTGTAAATGCACCACTTACATTCACATCCACATTTTGAGCCCCTAAAGCAATCACTTTTTTGGTTGTACAATCACAACCACAGCTTGCTAATGCAGCTTCTGCTTCTGCCAAGTACATTACTGGCGGAGCAATTGCAACATCACAACCTGTTACACCATCAAGTTCACGTTTTAAGCCTTCAATAAGCTCTTTAGTAAATGCTTTGCTACCGTTTAACTTCCAGTTACCCATAACCAAAGGACGACGTGCCATTTTGTTTCTCCTAAATAAATTAAATATGAAATAAAAAAATAATAGCGAGCACTATACCAAATTTCTCAAAAATTTTTACTTTTTTCATCATTATTTCAAATCCAGATCAATAAATAACTGGTAAACTATACGTTGAACTTTCCATATAGGGCACTTTTAAGTGCCTTTTTTAATAAAAAACAATGAAAACACTCACTTATTTATTTGGTAAACCGCAACAAGCGGGTAGATTGAAAGCACAATTTGCAGATTTCATCGTCAAAGAAGAACTTGGCTATGACTTAACTGGTGAAGGGGAATTCGTGGCGGTTAAGATCCGTAAAACCGATGCTAACACCCTTTTTGTTGGTGAAAAACTTGCTGAGTTTGCAGGTATTTCAGCAAAAAATATGAGCTATGCGGGGTTAAAAGATCGCCACGCAATTACAGAACAGTGGTTTTGTTTACACTTAGCAGGTAAGGAAACACCTGACTTTTCACAATTCCAGCTTGAAGGCATTGAGATCCTAGAGGTAACTCGTCATAACCGCAAAATTCGTGTGGGGAGCTTAGCAGGAAATTACTTTGAACTGCTGTTAAGAGATGTTCAAGAAAGCCCAGAACTCATTCATCGTTTAAACCAAATACAAGCGGTTGGATTTCCCAATTATTTTACTGAACAGCGTTTCGGACGAGATGGACATAATCTAACCCAAGCTCAACGCTGGGCAAGCGGTGAGATTAAGGTCAAAGATCGCAAAAAGCGGAGTTTTTATCTTTCTGCTGCTCGCAGTGAAATTTTTAATCTTGTTGTTGCTGATAGAATTGCTTCAGATACATTTAAACAAGTTATTGAAAATGATATCGTTCAGCTTGCTGGCTCAAATAGTTGGTTTATCGCTCAAGCCGATGAATTAGCCAGTTTAAATCAGCGATTAGCACAAGGCGATATTTTACTCACAGCACCGTTAGTGGGCGAAAATTCACTGCAACAAACGGTTTCTGAGCGAGAACAAAAAATTGTTTCTGAACAGAAACTTTTATTGAATTTAATGGCACAAGAACGGACTAATACGGCACGTCGCTCAATGTTTTGTGTACCAACGGAGTTTGTGTGGCATTTTGAGCCTGAAGGTTTACGCTTACGATTTTTCTTACCTTCTGGTAGCTACGCCACTGCATTAGTGAGAGAGTTAATTTCTCTTGATGAAGAAACCGCATAACAAGCGGTCGGATTTTACGGATTTTTTACCAAATTTAAGGACAATATGAATATTTTATTAAGTAATGATGATGGCATTAATGCCGTAGGTATTCAAACGCTTGCGAAAACTCTACGCAGTGCAGGGCATAACGTAACCGTTGTTGCACCTGATCGCAACCGTAGTGCCGCATCAAGTTGTTTAACTTTAGTTGATCCATTACGAGTTCATCGCTTTGACAATGGCGACTATTCTGTGATTGCAGGCACGCCTGCCGATTGTGTGCATCTTGCCTTAAATGGTCTGCTTGATACACCTTTTGATTTAGTCGTATCGGGCATCAATCACGGTGCGAATTTAGGCGATGATGTTGTCTATTCTGGTACTGTCGCCGCAGCTTTAGAAGGTCGCCATTTACCTTTAGCCTCAATCGCTGTATCGTTAGTTGGACATAAAGATACTAACTACTTAACTGGCAAATGCCATTTTGAAACCGCCGCTCAAGTTGTATTAGATTTATTACCTAAAATTAAGCAAGATAATATTCCAACAAATCAAGTTTTAAACGTGAATGTTCCTAATATTCCTTATGCGGAATTAAAAGGAATGTTAGCCACACGCTTAGGAGATCGTTCTCCTGCTGCTGAAATTATTAAACAACAAGATCCTCGTGGTGCTAACATTTACTGGATTGGTGCAAGCGGTAAACCAATTGATGAGAGCGAAGGTACTGATTTTTATGCGATCAAAAACGGCTATGTTTCTATTACACCAATTCAAGCCGATATGACTGCTCATCAATCAATCCAAACATTAAAAGGATTATTATAATGAAACTTTTTGGTGCAATTTATGATAAAACGATGGCGTGGTCGCAACACAAATTTGCGGCTGCTTGGCTAAGTTTTGTGAGCTTTATTGAAGCAATATTCTTCCCTATTCCGCCAGATGTAATGCTTATTCCAATGTCGATGAGTAAACCTCATATGGCAACACGCTATGCGATATACACTACTATTGCTTCTGTATTAGGTGGGATTATCGGTTATTTTATTGGTTTATATGCGTTTGATTGGGTAAAAGGCATTATTGTAGATTGGGGAATGCAAGCAAACTTTGATAAAGCAATGAATTGGTTTGAAACTTGGGGCGTTGCGATTGTTTTCTTAGCGGGGTTCTCGCCAATTCCCTTTAAAGTGTTTACAATTTGTGCGGGTGTAATGCAGATGGCATTTTTGCCTTTTGCGATTACGGCTGCAATTTCTCGTTTTGCTCGTTTCATTCTTGTGGCAAAATTATCAGCGTGGGGCGGTGAAAAATATGCGGATAAAATCCGCCGTTCTATTGAATTAATCGGTTGGGGAACGGTTGTTATTGCCGTTATTGCCTACGCCATTTATACCTTTGTTAAATAATAAGGAAGACAATATGAAAAAATCATTCTTTTTATTACCCGTTTTTGCATTAGCTTTAACAGCGTGTTCAAATTCTTCAACTGAATCTACTGGTGCTGAAGTAACATCTGTTGGGGCACCTGCTTGGCAAACTGATGTTCAAACTGCGGAAATGCCGAGTTCGATGACTCAACCCACTTATCAGCCACAACCGAGTTATCAACCTCAACCTAGTTACCAACCTCAGCCAAGCTATCAACCTCAACCAGTACAAGCAATGCCGCAGCCTGTAACACAAGCTAGCTATGGTCAAAGTGAAATGGTAGGAAACTGTAATGTGGTGCGTGATGGTAATAATACACCAGTTTATGCTCAAATTCAGAAAGGTTGCTACACTGATAGTTCATACACCGTTGGTAAACACGATACTGTATTTTTAATTGCTTATTTGTCAGGTAAATCTGTCAGTCAAATTGCGACTTTAAATAATCTTTCGCAACCTTATCAATTAAGAACGGGTCAAGTACTGCGTTTAAGATAGTTACTTGTAACATTATAAATAGGCAACAGCAGTAGGCTAACTACTGCTGTTATTTGCTTTTACTCAAGGATCAATAATGAAAAAATCGTTTTTACTTTTACCGCTTGCCGCAGTAATTTTAACTGCTTGTAGCTCTAATTCACCAGCCCCTGTTGTTAATGCTGATGGTTCAGAACTAAGCCCTGGTGTAATGCAACCTGTGGTAGGCACTGGTGCTATGGATGGCAGCTACGGCTGGCAAACAGATGTGCAAGCAACACAAATGCCAAGCACAATGAATACACCAAGCTATACCACGCCACAGCCTGTTTATCAAGCACCTGCTCCACAACCTGTACCAGTTGCAGTACCACAATACCAACCAGTGCCAACAGCGAAACCTGCTCCACAGCCAGTTGCAAAACCAAAACCGCAACCAGCAAAAAAACCAGTATCACAAGATTTTACTATCCCGCGTGATGAAAAAAATGCACCAATTTATAGCCAAATAGATAAAGGGTTCTATAACGGCGATAGCTACACTGTGCGTAAAGGCGATACAATGTTCTTAATTGCTTATATTGCTGGCAAAGATGTCAAAGAAATTGCCGCACTCAATAATATGAAAGAACCCTATCAACTTAATGTAGGACAAACTTTAAAACTAGGTAATCCTACACCAGCAGCGAAAGAAACAGCACAAGCGACTTCAACACCTGCACCACAGCCAGTTAAGCCTGTTGAACCAGAAGTAACCTATACTCAAGCACCAAACGGTACTGCTTACGGTTCTGATGGTACAGTAACTGGTCCTGTAAAAGCTAGCGTAGGAAACGGATCGGTTCCACCTGTACGCCCGACGGTTACCGCAACAACAGGAGTAACACCGACAGTTATTGCGACAGCACCAACAATCCAAGCAACAACACCTTCAACCAATACCACAAGCTATGAGCAAGCACCTGCTACTTCATCACTAAAATGGCAATGGCCAACCCAAGGTCGTGTTATTTCAGGTTTCTCATCTGCTGAAGGGGGAAATAAAGGGATTGATATCGCTGGTGCAAAAGGGCAACCAGTTAAAGCAGCTGCTGCAGGTAAAGTTGTGTATGCAGGAAATGCACTTCAAGGTTATGGAAACTTAATTATTATCAAACATAATGATAACTTCCTCAGTGCTTACGCCCATAACGATACAATTAAAGTTGATGAGCAAGATAATGTGAGTGCAGGGGAAACTATCGCGACATTGGGTAGTACAGGCACAAATAGCAATAAACTTCACTTTGAAATCCGCTATTTAGGTAAATCAGTCGATCCAACTCGCTATTTACCAAGACGCTAAGTGTAACATCTCATTCTGACCGCTTACCTCCACAAGCGGTCATTTTTTATAAGGAATTTACAAATGGTGCGTTGTAGCTGGGTTGGAGATAGTCAAATTTATATTGATTATCACGATCACGAATGGGGAAAACCTGAATTTAATAGTCAAAAGTTGTTTGAAAAGATCTGCTTAGAAGGGCAACAAGCAGGGCTTTCTTGGATTACCGTTTTGAAAAAGCGAGAGCATTATCGAACTGCATTTTATCAGTTCGATCCCCAAAAGATCGCTCAAATGAGTGAGAATGATCTTGATCGTTTAATGGAGAATCAAGGCTTAATCCGCCATCGAGCAAAATTAGCAGCAATTATTCGTAATGCAAAGGCTTATCTTGCAATGCAAGTGAAAGGGGAAGATTTTAGTCAATTTATTTGGTCGTTTGTTAATGGCAAACCACAAGTCAATAATATCACTGATTTAAGTGATGTGCCTGCTAAAACAGATATTTCTAAAGCAATGTCTAAAGCCTTGAAGAAAAAAGGATTTGTCTTTGTCGGGGAAACTACTTGCTATGCTTTTATGCAATCAATGGGATTAGTTGATGACCATCTAAACCACTGTTTTTGTAAAACGAAATTGTAAAAAAATGCATAAAACTGACCGCTTCTCTATTTTATTTGCACATAATCAGGAATTTATTCCTAATCAATTTTTTAATAGTGAAAAATGGCAAGAAAATAATATCTCTCATTTTTCGGAACGCCTTTTAAATAAATGGAAAAGTCGTAAAATGGCTGATTTTCTATTATATAAAGCATTTCAAAAGCATAATCTTGATTTAACATTATTAAATAATATTCAGAAAACAGATAGTGGTCGCCCATATATTCCCAATAGTGAAGTAGATTTTAATATTTCTCATTCAGGGGAATGGGTTGCGATTATTCTATCGGATCATACGATAAAACGAGTAGTTGGGATTGATATTGAACACCCACAAAAAACACGCCGTTATAATGAATTATTGCAATACTATGCCAGTGAGCAAGAGATTACTGAAATTCAGAATACGCAAATTTTACCGCAAATCCAACCGCTTATTTCTCGTTTTTATTTAAGTTGGTGTTTGCGAGAAGCTGTTTTAAAATCACAAGGCGTAGGAATTATTAAACTTTCTGAAGTGCAACATTCATTAAGTAAGCAAAGGATTACATCAGCTTATTGCCCGAAAGGTCAGCTATGCTTTTATGATCAGTTACCTTTTTATCTCGCTTATTTCTTTGAGCAACCTGAATTTATGCTATCATTACCGCCTATTTACCAATGGAAAAATGGGCAACTTCATTTAATTGAAAATTTAACCCCTATTATCTATCAAGTTAATCATTCGATATGCCAAAAATAAATTTTGAAGGACAACACTCACGCTTTGGAAAATTAGTTTCAGAAGGATTTCAATGGTTATTAAATATTTCATTATTAGCTGCTGGTCTTATTCTCTCTTATGCTTTATTTTCTGAAGCCTATTCACTGATTGATTTATTATTACATCATAGTGAGAAATTCCAAGTCGTTGAAAAAATTGTTATTTTCTTTCTCTATTTTGAATTTCTTGCACTCATAGTTCAATATTTTAAATATAATTACCATTTCCCATTACGTTATTTTCTATATATTGGAATTACCGCAATGGTTAGGTTGATTATCGTTGATCACTCTAATGCAATGCACACATTATTATTTGCTCTGGCAATATTAGTGATGGTCATTGCATTATATTTTGTACATTCTGATCGCTTACGTAAAAGTTAAGGAAAAATATGAGCCAAATTCACCAATTTTCACAACAAGATTTACAGATCGTCCGAGAAGAAACGGTTTATAAAGGGCATTTTGAACTAAAAAAAATGTTCTTCCGACATAAATTATTTTCAGGCGGAATGAGTGGCGAAGTTGTTCGTGAGTTATTGATTAAAGGGGCTGCATCGGCAGTGATTGCTTACGATCCTGTGCGTGATAGTGTTGTACTGGTTGAACAAGTGCGGATCGGCGCTTACGATCCAAATAGCTCACAATCGCCTTGGTTGGTCGAACTTATCGCAGGAATGGTTGATACTGACGAATCGCCTGAAGAAGTAGCTATTCGAGAAAGCCAAGAAGAAGCGGGTTTGACCGTAAGCAATTTACAGCACGCAGTCAGTGTATGGGATAGCCCAGGTGGAACGGTAGAACGCTTACACATTTTCTTAGGTTTAGTTGATAGCTCACAGGTCGGCGGTGTATATGGGCTAGAAGAAGAAAACGAAGATATTCTTGTTCACGTCGTTAGTCGAGAACAAGCCTATCAATGGGTTGAGCAAGGTAAAATAGATAATGTCATTGCTGTTGTTGGTTTGCAGTGGTTGCAGTTGAATTATCATAAATATATTCAAAAAGCTGCATAATTTGATTTTGTTAAAAGTTAGAATGCCTATTTTGCTCAAATAGGCATTTTATTTTTGTCTTGTCCTGTCTTATAGATAAAATATGGATTTTTCTTGCATACTCTAGCAAAAAAAATATAATTGATAATTACTATCAAACCTATTAAGAGTGTTAGAATATGTCATCTCTCAAACAACAAGTTGCTGAATTATTAGCTCAAGATCCAAACCTTATCACCCTTGAAATTGCAGACAAATTAAAAACACCCGAAGGCAATGTGCTAGTGGCATTACCTGAAGAATTTGTGCGTGTTTTTTCTGCGGAACGTGCGGAAGAAATTTTACAAGCGGTGAGTAATTGGGGAATTTTTACCACTATTATTGAAAAAGAAGGTTCAATCTTTGAAATTAAAGATCGTTTCCCAAGTGGAATTATTGGGCGTGGTTATTACAACCTAAATATGAAAGATAATGAAGGGGCAATTCACGGACATTTAAAATTAGATAATATTGCTCAAATTGCTTTTGTAAGTTTGCCATTCCGCGGTAAAGAAAGCTATAACATCGCATTTATTGCACATAGTGGGCAAACCATCTTCAAGATTTACTTAGGTCGAGATGAGAAACGTCAGCTCTTCCCAGAACAAGTTGAATTATTCAAATCATTTAAATAGAAGGAGACAATATGACAGCCAATCGTCAGGAAGTACTACAAAACCGTTTAGGTCCAGAAATCCAAGAACTCAAACAACAAACTAAAACGATTGTTCTTGCGACCGTAGATAAAGATGGCACACCAAATGTAAGTTATGCACCATTTGTAATTAACAATGGCGAATATCAGGTGTTAATTTCCACGATCGCACGCCATGCACGTAATTTGCAAGAAGTACCGAAAGTATCGTTAATGTTAATTGATGATGAAAGTAAAAGCCGTGAAATTTATGCTCGTCGCCGTTTAACTTTTGATGCAACAGCTCGTGTTTTAGCACGTCATTCTGCAGAATGGGAAAATGCGGTTGCCGCTCTCCAAGCTCGCCATGGGGATATTGTTGCTGATTTATCAAAATTAGAAGACTTCAATCTATTTTGCTTTAAACCTGAACAAGGCTTATTTGTAAAAGGTTTTGGTAAAGCCTTCCAAGTGAGCACTGATGATTTAGTGAATTTTGTTCACTTAGATGAAGGTCATCGTCAAGAGAACGTTCACGGTTAATTACTGAACCACTCGTCTTAAAAATATTGAGATTCTATTTTTAAGACGAGATTTCTTATCACTTTTTACTTGCCAACAATCTACTTTCCATTTAATTTTATTCTTATTTTTGTTCACTATATATCTTTATAATGTCTAGCCACTCACTTTATACACATACTCAAGCGTACTGGGATTTTCTTCGTATTGAAAAGCAAGCAAGCCCACATACATTAGCAAATTACCAACGCCAACTAACCGCTATTTGTGAATTATTAGCTCACCAACAGATCACTGAATGGCAGGCTGTTGATGTTTCGGTTATTCGTTGGGTATTAAGTGAGAGCCATAAAAAAGGGTTAAGTGCTAAAAGTATCGGGCTAAGGCTAGTTGCATTAAGACAATTTCTCGCTTTTTTGGTGCGTAAAGGAGAGCTGAAAACGAATAATGCCATTGGCATTAAAGCACCAAAGACAAATAAGCATTTGCCAAAAAATATTGAGGCAGAACAGATAAATCATTTGTTAAATATTGAGAGTAATGAACCGCTTGACTTGCGAGATCTGGCAATGATGGAACTAATGTATAGCTCGGGTTTACGCCTATCTGAGTTACAAGGGCTAAATTTAGGCGATATGGATTTACAAATTGGGGAAGTTAAGGTTCTGGGAAAACGTAATAAAGAGCGGATTGTTCCAATGGGAACAAAAGCGATCGAAGCAATGCAGCAATGGCTTGCCGTGAGAGGCTCTTTTCAACCTAAAGATAATGCTGTCTTCTTAAATCAACGTGGTGGACGTTTATCCCATCGCTCAATTCAACTGGCAATGGAAAAATGGGGGAAGAAACAAGGGCTAACGACTCATTTACACCCACACAAACTCCGCCATTCATTTGCGACACATATGTTAGAGGCAAGCTCTGACTTAAGAGCGGTGCAAGAACTTCTCGGACATAGCAACTTATCTACAACCCAAATCTATACTCACTTAGATTTTCAACATCTTGCTAAAATTTACGACTCCGCTCATCCAAGAGCGAAGCGTAAGTAAAATGGGTGTAATGATAAAATGGTTGCTGATTTATCCATTACACCTATATTTTTAAGTTTCCCTTAACTACTCGCCCTAGCATATTCTGCAGCTTCAGCAATAAGTGCATCATCGGGGCGTTGCCCTGTATAAAGCTCAAATTGTTCAACGGCTTGTAGCACAATCACTTCCGCACCAGAGATCACTTGCTTACCTTGTTTGGTCGCATAAGCAATAAAAGGGGTATTGGCTGGCTGTGCAACAACATCAAAAGCGACTTTCGCTTGATCAATAAGTGATGTTGGGAAAGCCATATCATTCGCTTCTTTCGCTCCCGCCATTCCGATTGGGGTAACATTCACAAGAATATCAGCCATTAGATTTTCAAGCGTTGGGAAATAATCGAAACCATATAAATCCGCCAAATATTTTCCTGTTTGAGCGTTGCGAGCAACCACTTTCACATTGTCAAACCCTGCATCACGAAAGGCGGCTACCACTGCTTTTGCCATTCCGCCACTGCCTTGAACGATAACAGAAGCGGTAGAATCAAGCTGATTTTTTGCAATCAGTTTGGCTATCGCAATATAGTCGGTGTTATAGGCTTTTAGGTAACCGTTACTATTTACAATAGTATTGACCGATTGAATAGCTTGGGCGGACGGCGAAATCTCATCTAAAAACGGCATACAACTCTCTTTAAAAGGCATTGAAACAGCACAACCACGAATACCTAATGCTCGAATGCCTTTTACTGCGTGTTCAATATCCTCTGTGGTAAATGCCTTGTAGATAAAATTTAAGCCAAGTTTTTGGTATAAATAGTTATGAAAACGTGTACCGAAGTTACCAGGTCTGCCTGAAAGCGACATACAAAGTTGCGTATCTTTAGTAATGAACATAGTTCGTCCTTATTGGTAAGGTAATAAAGTAAAGAGTGGTTATCTTACTACAAATTTGTTGCAGATAAATAAACAGAAATTTTGTAAAAAATGGATTGAAACCAACCGCTTATAGAGTAAAGTGGTTATAATTTGGTAGTTTTATTATCGGAGTTTGTTATGCACGCATTTTCTCATTACCTTCCCGAATTTTTACAACACCAACTATTCTGGGTTCTTGCATTACTCGTTTTTTCCATTTGGCAATTTATGAGTAATAAGCTCAGAATGGATATTGTTGCTTTATTGGTGATTACATTCTTTAGCTTGAGCGGTATTTTAACCACAAAAGAAGTATTTGCAGGGCTGAGTGATCCCAATGTGATACTTATCGCACTACTCTTTATCGTAGGCGAAAGTTTAGTCAGAACAGGAATTGCTTATCAAGTCAGTGAGTGGTTAATGAGAATGGCTGGGGCAAGTGAAACTCGTGTGCTGATACTACTGATGCTATCTATTGCAGGACTTGGTTCATTTATGAGTTCAACGGGGATTGTAGCTATTTTTATTCCTGTGGTTCTCGCCATTTGCTCTGGAATGGGGATTTCTCCAAAAAGATTGATGATGCCATTAAGTGTTGCAGGTTTAATCAGTGGAATGATGACGTTAATTGCCACGCCACCCAATCTAGTTGCACATTCAGAGTTAGTTAAAGCAGGCTTTGAAGGATTTAGCTTTTTTAGTTTTACGCCAGTTGGTGTTGCAGTTTTAGCCCTTGGGATTGGCTATATGTTAATTGCTCGCCGTTGGCTAGATAATGGTGAGAATGTGAGTACTGAACGCAATGCTCGTTCGTCAATGCATCAATTTATTGATGAATATCAGCTCGCAGGTCGAGCCAAAATGACCATCATTACCGCAAACTCTCTTTTAATTGGTAAAACTATCAATGAACTCAATCTACGCGATGAATATGGCTTAAATATTGTTGCCATTCAACGAGTAAAACGTTTCCGCCGTATCACATTAAGTGCTTATGGCACTGTTACGTTGCAAGATAAAGATATTTTACTGCTTGATGTTGAAGTGGATAGCGAAACATTTTCTCATCGTTGTGAACAATTTGGGTTAAAAAATATTGAATTAAAAGGAGAATATCTTTCTGATCACGCTCAATCGGTCGGAATGGCAGAGCTTTCCATTTTGCCAGAAACAGGCAGTATCGGTAAAAGCATTAACGAGTTACGTTTTCGTTCTACTTATGGATTAACCGTAGTGGGTATAAAACGTGATGGTGAAATTCTGCAAGATAATATAATCCATACACCATTAAAATTTGGTGACGTGTTATTAGTAATGGGCGTTTGGCAACAAATTCTAGAAATGGATAAAACCAGTCGCGATTTCTTTTTACTAAACACCCCTGAAGAGAGTAAAAAAGCCGCCCCTGCATTAAGCCAAGCACCACACGCACTTTTTTCCGTACTGACAATGGTTATTCTGATGATTACAGGCATTGTTCCGAACGTTATTGCAGCACTTATTGCCTGTTTAATGTTGGGAAAATTCCGCTGTATTGATATGAAAAGTGCTTATGAATCTATCCATTGGCCAAGCCTGATTTTGATTGTGGGAATGATGCCATTTTCTATCGCATTACAAAAAACAGGGGGAATTGATTTAATTGTCGGTATTTTATTAGAGATTATGCAGGGAATGGATATCCATTTTGTCCTGATTGTACTCTTTGTCTTTACTTCTATTGTGAGTGCTTTTATTTCTAATACCGCCACAGCGATTTTAGTAATGCCGATTGCGATTGCGATAGCTCAACAGCTCAATTATTCCGCAGCGCCATTTGCGATGATTGTGGCAATTTCAGCTTCAGCCTCTTTTATTACACCAGTGTCTTCGCCAGTTAATACAATGGTACTAGCACCTGGCAATTACAAGTTTATGGATTTTATTAAAGTTGGCGTACCATTCACGATTTTAGTAATGCTATTGTCGGTGTTCTTAGTTCCTCTATTATTTCCATTAAACTAGAAACTAATTTTAACAACTAAATTATTATTACTGCTGGCGAACGTCAAAAATATAGAATTTATAAGGTGGGCTAAAGCCCACCTAAGACTGATGACAAGCCCCAA
>NZ_LEKM01000169.1 GCF_009761375.1 Ursidibacter arcticus
ACTTTGTCAATAATCTGATGCGGTTTAAATAAACCGCATTTTGAGTGTGATTTAAAGCTCTTCTTCAAATTGATCTTCTGAGTTATCATCACTCTCTGCTACTGGTGCAAGTGCTTTATCTGGGTTAGAAATGAGTAATTCACGAATGCTTTGTTCAATTTTCTCAGCTTGTTCAGTGTTTTCTTTTAGCCATTTGATCGCATTATTCTTACCTTGACCAATTTTTTCACCTTCATAAGAGAACCAAGCACCTGATTTCTTAATAAGATCGTGGGCAACTGCAAGATTGAGAATCTCTCCTACTTTTGAAATCCCTTCACCGTACATAATATCAAATTCGGCAACTCGGAATGGCGGAGCAACTTTATTCTTCACTACTTTTACTTTTGTTTCGCTGCCTAAAATTTCTTCTCCATCTTTTACAACACCTGAACGGCGAATGTCTAGGCGAACAGACGCATAGAATTTTAACGCATTACCACCTGTAGTTGTTTCTGGGTTACCAAACATTACGCCAATTTTCATACGGATTTGGTTAATAAACACAACTAAGCAGTTGGTTGTTTTAATGTTAGCGGTTAATTTTCTTAATGCTTGAGACATCAAACGAGCCTGTAAGCCCATATGAGAATCACCCATTTCACCTTCAATTTCTGCTTTAGGAGTTAAAGCTGCAACAGAGTCCACGATAATGACATCAACAGCACCAGAGCGTACTAAAGCATCACAAATTTCAAGAGCTTGTTCACCATTATCTGGCTGGGAAATGAGTAGTTTATCTGTTTCTACACCTAATTTTCTTGCATAAACGGGATCGAGTGCGTGTTCGGCATCAATAAAAGCACAGGTTTTCCCTGTTTTTTGTGCTTGTGCAATTAAAGATAGCGTGAGCGTTGTTTTACCCGAAGATTCAGGCCCGAAAATTTCAACAATACGCCCCATAGGTAAACCACCAATCCCTAATGCAAGATCAAGTCCTATTGAGCCTGTTGAAACGGATTCAATATCAAGTTGCTGTGTATCACCTAATTTCATAATTGAGCCTTTACCAAATTGTTTCTCAATTTGAGCAAGGGCTGCAGCTAGTGCTTTTTCTTTACTTTCTGGCTCTGTGTGCTTTACGACTGCGGGTGTTGATTTTTTCTCTGCCATAGTTGGATTCCTTTATCATTCAAAATGGGTATAACGGCTATCTGCCAAAATTTGCGTGCATTATACTGTTTGAATATACAGTTTCAAGTCTTTTTTAGAAATTTTTCGATCTTGATCGTAAACTTATTTTAAGATAGTTGATGAATTGATGGTAATTGCCCTTTCTAAATCAAAGGGATTTAAGGCATTAACCATCATTATTTTTTCATAAGCCCAAAGATCATCTGCGGTGATTTTGGTTAGCTTTACTTCACCTATATCTAATAAATAACTTAATTGCGTTCCTTTTAATAAATAATGATGTGAGCTATACCATTTATTCTTTTTTAAAAAGAGTAAATTACCAATAGTAGAATCACTAACCAACCCATTATTGATAATAATGATTTCATCACTATTTTGCTGATTTTTGAGTAAATCTAACCGCTTGCGATCACTATATTTAAATTGATAGTCTAAATTTTGTGTATAAACCAGTTTAAATTGTGTGATTTTCTTTGGCGTATAAGGATAAAAATTTATCTCATAATTGTGTTGATTATAATCTACTCTGCAACGAAAAAAGCCTTGTCTAAATGCATTTGGAACAGATATATTCGATAAATTTAAATTACATTCAGATTGAAAATAATGCAAAAAAGCATTATTAACACGCTGCTGATGATAATATAAATGATGAAACTCGCCGTTTATAACAGCTAGTGTTTCAAAGAGTGGATATTGGCACATAAACTTTCTCTAAAATTTCATTATATTCTTCATCTAATTGACTTAATGCAGTAATCCCCCCACCACTGCGAAAAATAAGTTTATTTCCTTGCTGTTCAATATAACGAATAGCAACTGCACTATCTAAGTTCTCACCGTCAAAATAGCCAAATATGCCTGTATAGTAGCCTCGTTCTTGTTGCTCTGCTTGTTGAATAATTTCAACAGTTTTTAGTTTTGGAGCACCACTAATTGAGCCTGCTGGTAATAAGGTGGCTAATATTGTTCCTACTCTATTTTGCCAGTTATGTTCTAATTCTCCGCAAATTTCAGAACTAGTTTGATATATTGATCCACGATGTGTTTCTACTTTATCTATATATCGATATTTTGTTACTTGGATATATTTAGCGACTAAAGCAAGATCATTTCTAATTAAATCAACAATGGTATTATGTTCAGTAAACTCTTTTTGTGAGTTTATTAATTTATCTTTAGCATTATTTTCGTTTGCATTGATAGTACCTTTCATTGGATAAGAATAAATTTTATTTTGTTGAATACGAATAAAGCACTCAGGGGAAAAACAGACAAATTGATCTTTTAAACGTAATTTATATTTTGCTTGGCTATTTAAATAGATTTCATCTAACTGATAATTTGTGTTTATTTCTGTTGGTACGGTTAAATTTAACAAATAACTATTACCCGCTTGAATTTCTTTCTGAACTAATTCAAAGGCGGATTGATATTGTTGAAAATTGATCGGCAAAGTAGCTAATTCAAAAGTTTTAGAAGTAGTTGGTAAAGTAGGCTTATTTACTATTTGTCCAAAATCGAACCAAATACCTTCAGACATTGCTTGATCAAGCGGGTAGATAAGCGGTTTTTTTTGCTCAAAATCGATCAAAAAGAAAAATGGTATTCTGTTTTTACCAAAATGATTAGCGGTTTGGATAAAGTGTTGCATCGTTCTTTCATTAAATTTTATGGTTGGTACATTATAGCAACTTTTTAAATAGGAGAGAGCTATACTATGAATAAATGGCGATCACCTCAAAGCAATCGCCATTTTATTTAATTCCACCAATAAATGTAACTAATTGATATATATAGTTTATTGTCCGTAATACGCTTTAGTTAAAATTTCTTCCATATCTTCAACCATTGCTAGACGTGGGTTAGCAGGGGTACATTGATCTTCAAAGGCGAGCAATGCAAGCTCTTTTCGAGCAGCTAAGAATGCTTGCTCTTCCACGCCTTGCTCACGCAACGACATTTTAATTCCACAGCGAACTGCAAGATCGTGTACCGCTTTAGCATAAGATTCTACCCCTTCAGCTGGTGTTGATGCAGGTAGTCCAAGCATTCTAGCAATATCTTGATATTTCTCATCTGCTTTGTAGTGGTTGTATTTCGGCCAAGTTGCCACTTTAGTTGGACGTGTACCGTTATAGCGGATAACGTGTGGCATTAAGATCGCGTTAGTTCTACCGTGAACAGTATGGAAACGTCCGCCTAATTTATGTGCCATTGAGTGATTGATACCTAAGAATGCGTTTGCAAATGCCATTCCTGCAATAGTAGATGCGTTATGCATACGCTCACGAGCTTCTGGATCAGCTTCTTTTACCGATTTTTCTAAGAATTGGAAGACTAATTTAATGGCTTGGAGGGCTAACCCGTCTGTATAGTCGTTAGCAACAGTCGAAACGTAGGCTTCCGTTGCGTGAGTAAGTACGTCTAAGCCTGTATCTGCGGCGATATGAGCAGGAACAGTCATCACTAAAGCGGGATCAACAATCGCAATCGTTGGTGTTAGCGAGTAATCAGCAATCGGGTATTTTTTATTTCCTTCAGTGATTACCGCAAATGGCGTTACTTCAGAGCCAGTGCCTGATGTGGTTGGAATTCCGACAAATTTTGCTTTACGCCCTAATTGTGGGAATTTGAAGGCACGTTTGCGGATATCCATAAATTTCTGTACAAGATCGCGGAAATCTACTTCAGGCTGTTCATAGAATAACCACATTACTTTCGCAGCGTCCATTGGCGAACCGCCACCTAATGCAATGATTGTGTCAGGTTGGAAACTACGCATTAGTTCAGTACCACGGCGAACGGTTTCAATGCTTGGATCGGGTTCAACATCAGCAAACAGTTGGTAGGTAACTTTATTTTTGCGTAAACGAAGTTGTTCGGCAATTTTTTCTACAAAGCCGAGATCGACCATTGATCTGTCTGTTACGATCATCACACGTTCAACATCTTTCATTGATTTTAAATATTGAATGGAATCACGTTCAAAGTAGATTTTTGAAGGGACTTTAAACCATTGCATATTATTTCTCCGTCTGCCGACACGTTTAATGTTTAATAAATTGACCGCACTGACGTTATTGCCAACGGAATTTTTACCATAAGAGCCACAGCCTAATGTTAAAGAAGGTAAGAATGAGTTATATACATCGCCTATTCCACCAAAGGTTGATGGCGAGTTCCAAATAACACGAATAGCTTTAACTCGTTCGCCAAAGGTTTTCGCTAATTGAGCATCTTTGGTGTGAATCGCTGCAGAGTGCCCTAAACCGTGGAAATTCACCATTTGCTCGGCGAGCGTAATGCCTTCTTCAGTAGAATGAGATGTGAGTAAGGCTAAAACAGGTGATAATTTTTCACGAGTAAGCGGTTCGCTTTCGCCAACTTCTTTAGATTCAGCGAGTAAAATATTGGTATTTTTCGGAACGGAAAAGCCCGCTTGTTCTGCAATCCAAGCCGCTGGTTTACCGACTACCACCGCATTTAGTTTCGCACCAGAGCAACTTGTTTTATCGGCTTTATCAACTCCGAAAATAAATTTTTCAAGTAAGGCTTTTTCTTTTTTATTTACAAAATAAACGCCGTAGGATTGCATTTCTTTCACAAAATCATTGTAGATTTCCTTATCAACAATCGCTGCTTGTTCTGAAGCACAAATCATTCCGTTATCAAAAGATTTTGACATCACAATGTCATACACCGCTTGTTTCAAATCGGCTGTTTTTTCCACATAAGCAGGCACATTTCCTGCTCCAACGCCTAGAGCAGGTTTTCCGCAGGAGTAAGCCGCTTCAACCATTGCATTACCGCCAGTGGCAAGGATTGTTGCAATGCCTTTATGTTTCATTAGCAATGAAGTCCCTTCCATTGATGGCGTTTTTATCCATTGCACACAGTCTTTAGGTGCGCCCGCAGCAACGGCAGCATCATAAACAATTTGTGCAGCGTGAGCAGAGCATTGTTGAGCTGAAGGGTGGAAAGCAAAGATGATTGGGTTACGAGTTTTGAGAGCGATAAGTGCTTTGAAGATGGTGGTGGAAGTTGGGTTAGTGGTTGGTGTGATACCGCAAACAACGCCTACGGGGTCGGCAATCTCAGTGATACCTGTTACATCGTCTTCACTGATTATCCCAACGGTTTTGAGATTCCGCATATTATTGACGACATATTCACAAGCAAATAGATTTTTTGTGGCTTTGTCTTCAAATACCCCTCGTCCAGTTTCTTCAACTGCGTGAAGGGCTAAAGCACCGTGTTTATCAAGTGCGGCGACAGATGCTTTTGCCACAATATAATCCACTTGTTCTTGATCAAGCTGACGGAATGCATCTAATGCTTTCAGACCACGCTCAACAAGCTCATTGACTTCAAGTTGTGCATCATAAGGTTGTGCAGATTTTGCATTACTAACCATAGTCATTTTCCTCTAAATAATAATTTTAACTGATGAAATTATTACTCATATGGAGTGTAATTACCGCAAAATTTACGCTAATTATGCTGGTTTTGTGATCTACATCAAGTTTTTGAGAATTATTATCAACAATGAAAAATATCATCAACAAATTATTAACAGGGAAGATCGTTGTAGTAAGCGGTGGGATACTTATTATTTTTTGCAAAAAAGCAGATACGACATTACTGAGCGTATCTGCTTTATTAAGATATGCAACTACCTGTTAATCAAGAGGAGTTATTTAACTTCTCCAACATTAACACGTACATCTGAGTGTTTATCACCTAAGTTGATTTCTTTACACTCTTCTCCCTCTGAGCAAACATTAATATTAACTTCTTTTTCTATTGATAAGGTATGAATGAGTGAAGCTCCTATATCTAAAGAACTATTCCGAATAATATTACTTTCTTCAGTGGCTCTTTTTGATTTTTCTTGTGCTTCATTTGCTTTTTCAAATGAGTGAGAAGCAACATCTGTGATAGCTGACGGACTTACCACACTGTTTGTTTCAACAACATTATTTTCAGGCACAACATTATTTTCAGGAGCTACATTTTCATTATCCGTAGTGTGCTCAACCGTATCATTTGTAGCAGGGGCAGTTTCAGTAACAATTTCTTCTACTGGAACTGGCTCTGGCTCTGGCACACCATTTAACGCATTGAGTTCACGAGTTAATTCTTCTTCGGTAAACTCTAATTTAGTTGTATCACCGACAATCGTTGCCTCATTCTGCTTTTGTGTTCTTGAACGTTCGAAGTAAGAAAAATCAGCATTTTCAGTCTCAAACTTCAAATTTTCAGAACTGTGATAAGCAGGGGCACCATTCGGGGCGACAATTTTCAGTGTTAAGTTTTCAAGTTTAACTGCTGCTGGTGTTGCTGCCATACTTAAACCTACATTACCTAATTCAGGGTAAGGAGCAGTAATATCAAATGGCTTGTTTTCATATTTCTTCGGATCATAAGCAATACCTAGATTAAGAATTTTAATATCTAGATCGTCTTTACCATTTTCTCCTTTCCAAGTTGCAGCACCGTTAGTTCTAACCGTATATCCATCGTTAGATTTCACGAAAATAGAACTTTTATTTTTACCAGTCATATCGCCAATAGAGAAGAAACTCGCGATTCCAAATTCTTTATCTGGAGATACGCCTGCTTTCTCTGCTCCTTTTACGCTGATATGGGTATTATCAAGGACTGTGTTACCATTTAATCCTAATTTATGGATCTTACCGTGGAATGGATCGTGGGTTAAATCACGATCAAACTCAATATTGATATTACTATCTTTTAAGTTGATATTTTTTGCCATTAAGTGCAAGAAACCATCTTTAATATTAAGATTAGTATTAGTCATATTGATGTTTGTATCTAAATGTTGGCGGTTTTCTGCAACAACCCAACTATCATAAGTGTCTAAAAACTCACGAGGAATATAGGTATAGTCTAATTCTGTTGAATAACCCCAACGGCGACATCTTTCGCAATTGTGATTTTTTTCAGAACGTTGAACACGCTCCTCTAAATCTTTAATTGCATATTCCCAAGCAGGCTCTTTTTTTGCCCCATATACTCGGCTATTACCACCGTGAATATAGAAATTAGATCGCCCTGTATGAGAAACGTTATTGAAGTTTACATTTCCCATACCACCTGCAATAACAAAATCGTCAATATTCTTTAATTGAACCTTATCTAAATTCACATTAAAGTAACTACGGCGTTCATCTTCAAACCAATAAGTACTTACATAATCTGCATTACGTCCAGAACGACCAATACCAATAGCACCATTACCTAAATCTAAAGTAGAGTTCTTAATATTGACACCGAGAAAGGTATTTTCAGGGAGATTTCTATTTTTATAATCCCACAGTTGTGTTGCAATTCTTAAACGACCGCTTTTAGTATTGATATTTGCATCTTGGATATTGATATTGCTACTTGTGGTGAGTGATAGAAAAGCATCGCTTTCTTTAAATGTATTTAAATTAAAATTCCCTTTCCATTCAAAACCACCATAATTTAGTTGCTTTGTTATAGGATCGCTAAATAATTTAGAATTTAGTGTTACCTTTCCACTATTCCCAAGCATAGATGCTAAAGCACCATTACTGATAAAGTTTCCGCTATTATCAGCTTTTGGTGTATCGCCAATAGAGATCTTCCCATCTAGCTCTACATTAAATTTATTACGCTGTTTTCCTGTATCGGCTGAATAGAAATTAGACGATTCACTCGTTGCTCTATCAAATTCACCAGTAAACTCTAATTTATTTACTTTGATATTAGTTTCTTCTGCAAGGATTTTTGAGCCTTTATTTGATGAGATTTTGACTTCTTTATTATTACGATGTGGAGAAGTAAATACTAATTCTTTTTGAGCTTCAATATTACTATTCTCACCTAAATTGATGTTTTCAGCTGTTAAGGTTATTTTACCATCTCCTCTTACATTTGCTGTGGTTGCTTGTAAAATACCATTGTTATTTACCGCTGAATTTAGTGCTTTTTCTTGCCCTTTAGCTGTTAGTTCAATATAACCATTTTCGGCAATAATTGCACCATTATTCTCAACAATATTAGCCATTGTATTCGCATCAAGTTCAATATCTACTGCCGTTGCACTATTTGGAAGTGATACTGTAAAACTTTCTCCAGATGCTAAAATAATTTGGGCTGGTGTTGAGATAGTCTCGGTAATGTCTTTATCGTAATAATGGTATCCATAGTAAGAATAATATTCGCAATAATAGTCTGCTCCTCCACTACATACTCGTTTTTTAGTTTTAGTCGTTTTGGAAAAATTACTTGCATTTAACTCTCCATCATTACTTACTTCATCACCAACCAAGGCAATAAACCCATTTTGCCCATTAGCGGTGATTTTACCTTGGTTTTTTACTTCCCCTTCATCTGCTTTTTTACGAATAAAACGGAAATTCTTTTTATCAAGGTCACTTTTTGTGTTCTCTAGCTCTTTTGTTGTCGCTAATAATGCCCCTACATTCACTTCAGCAGTTTTTGAAAAGATTACGCCATTTGGGTTAGATAAAAATACTCGTCCATTTGCAGTTAGCTTACCTTGTATTTCACTCGCATTCCCACCTGTTACACGGTTGTGAGCAATAGATAATGATGTAGGTTGCTTAAATTCAACACTATTTTGAGCGCCAATATCAAAGCTATTCCAGTCAATACTGACTACATTTGAGCTTTGGTTGATTGTCATTGCATTATTTGATCTTTCTATTGTTGCTGTACCGTGAGTGATATTTTCTCCGATAGGTAAAGCATTCGCATAAGCAAATGCACCAGCAAAGGTTGTATAGATACCAATACTAATTAAGTTAAATTTACGCATATTTATATTTTCCTCCCAAATTAAAATGTTTTCGCAACAGATAACCACACTTGATGCTTATCATTACCTGCTAATTTTGTACCTAATGTTTTTGCCACTGTTGCACTAATTGCATAGTTATTGATTGCAGAAAGCGTTAAACCAATACCCGCACTTTGAATACTTACATCATTTTTTACATTAGGAGCGAGATGTTGGCTATTTTTATAATATTCACCCTTACCATAATCATAGAAGAGTGAGGTTGTTAAAATGCTTTCTTTAAATAAAGGCAAATAATGTTTTAATTCCGTTTGTAGAATATGCCCATTATCTACACTTGCTACACCAGATTTATATCCTCGTACAGCGTACAATCCACCAAGTAACATTTTCTGTGAGCTATCTAAATTGGTATCTGCAACTTGCCCACTAATGCCTAGCGATAATGCAAAAGATTTTGGCAAGGCTTGCTCGTGAGTAAGTTGATACTGGAATACAGTAAATGCAGTTGTTTTGGACTGATTTTGTGTAGAATCATTGGTGTGATCATTGACTTTGCCAAATACAGTGCCTAGAGAGAAATAGGTAATCCCATTTTTGGTAGAACGCCAAGAACCATTAGTTGAAATATTGATAAGATTAGATTTACGTTTTTGATATACATTGACTGCATTTTGCTCATCTTTCAATATTTGATGATTAAAGGCAATTTTTGTATTTAAACGAAATTCAGGTGTACGAATGGTTGGATGTAATAGATAAGCTCCAAGTGTGCTAGAATTTCCTTGTGCATTTAAGTCTTTAAAGTTACCACCCAGTTTATAGTCAAGGTAGTTAGCATTTACACCTAATTTTGTACCATATCCATTGATTAAACCTGAATAATCTAAACGAGCACTTTTTAAGTTCGCTTTATCAGAGATAAGAAAATCAAGTTTTAAATCATCACCAAAGCCAATTAAATTATTGAGTTGTGTTCCAGCAGACAAGCGATATTGTCCAGTGTCTTTATTCCCTTGATTATCCAATAGTAAATAACCACTAAAACGTTTGCTATCTTCTACGGAAATTACAACATCACTTGAACCTTTAGCTTGGCCCGCTTTAATTGCAAGATTAGGTTTTACCCCTTGAATATCGTTAAGCAATAGTGCGACTTTTTCAAGATCGCTTTTATATAGATAAGCGTTATTTTTCAAATTAGCTTGGCTAATTTTATTCAAAATGGTTGTAGATAAACGACTATTGTTCTGAACAGAAATATTGTCGATTCTTCCTTTAATGATATTGATTAGTAAGGTTCCATTCTCAATATCTTGAGGTGGTAGAATAGCTCTCGCAACAAGGTAGTTATTTTGACGATAATATTCAGTTATTTTTTGAACTAGCAGATTAAGCTCTGAAAGCGTAGTTGGCTTATTTACATAATTGTTCAGTAGATGGGAAAGATCTTCTGATACCAAATTCCCATCTAAGTCCGTTACTTTGATATGTTGCAGCGTGAATTCAGCTTCGTTAGCCTGTTTTCCTCCAGTTACCGCAACTTTATTATCAAATAACGAACCGCTAGGTTTTACTCTTTCCTGCTGACGTTGATTGAGTTCCTGATTCAGTAATCCAGCGTCAGTATTTGCATAGACACTTACTGCTAAACTATTTGCGAGTACTACCGCCAATAAAGAATGTTTAGTCTTTAAACACATCTTATTTCATCTCCTTTTAGTCGTGTTTATTATTAGAATGACCAAAATTCTAATAAAAAAAAAAATCATTATCAATAACGAGAAATGCAAAAATATTGTTAAGTTAATGTACTTATAACTTTTAGAAATAATTAATGAAGAAAAACTTTATTTAAACAATAAAAAAGGAGTAAATCTCTATTGGAGATTTCAGATTATTGACAAAGTCTTTTTTCATTCGGACGCCAGCGTGGCGTC
>NZ_LEKM01000170.1 GCF_009761375.1 Ursidibacter arcticus
TTTGTCATCAGTCTGAAATCTCTATTGGAGATTTTATGAACCTTTGGCAGAAAACGTGAAATAGTGGTAGGATATGCCTATTTTCATCATAAAAAATCATAATCTAATGAAAGATATTTTACGAATTGCAACTCGCCAAAGCCCATTAGCTTTATGGCAAGCAAATTTTGTTAAACAGGCTTTGGAGCAACATTTTCCTGAATTATCAGTAGAGCTTGTAACAATGGTGACCAAAGGCGATATTATCCTTGATACCCCTTTAGCAAAAATTGGTGGTAAAGGTTTATTTGTTAAAGAATTAGAACTTGCCTTGTTAGAAAATCGAGCCGATTTAGCTGTTCATTCAATGAAAGATGTTCCAATGGCTTTCCCTGAAGGACTAGGGCTTGCTGTTATTTGTGAACGTGAAGATCCACGAGATGCGTTTGTGTCAAATCATTATGCTAGTTTAGATGAGTTACCGTCAGGGGCAATTGTGGGGACATCAAGCCTACGTCGTCAATGTCAGCTAATGGCATCTTATCCACATTTACAGGTAAAGTCTCTGCGTGGCAATGTTGGAACTCGTTTAAGCAAGTTAGATAATGGAGAGTATGATGCAATCATTTTAGCATCAGCGGGGTTAATTCGTTTAGGAATACCAGAGCGTATTCGTTGTTTTATATCTACTGAGCAATCCTTGCCTGCGGCAGGACAAGGTGCAGTTGGTATTGAAACACGCTTAAATGATGAACGTGTTCTATCCTATATCAGCATTCTTAACCATTCTCAAACAGCTTATTGTGTAACTGCAGAACGTGCAATGAATACTCGCTTACAAGGTGGCTGCCAAGTGCCGATTGGTGGTTTTGCGGAATTACAAGGTGAAACGCTCACTTTACGAGCATTAGTCGGTAGCCTAGATGGTTCAACTATTATTCGTGCATCTGCATCTGCACCAGTTCAAGACGCGGAAAAGCTAGGAATAGAGATTGCTGAAAAATTACTAGCACAAGGTGCAGATAAAATTTTACAAGAAATCTATCAAGACTAAGTGATGAATGTATTAGTAACACGCCCTGATTTACGCGGGGAAAAATTAACAGAACTGCTTGTAGAACAAGGTCTATTTGCAATTCATCAACCATTATTTATGGTTGAGAGTGGCAGAGAACTTCCGCTTTTACCTTCTGCATTAGGGCGATTAAATTCGGGTGATTATGTTTTTGCTGTGTCTAAGAATGCGGTAGATTTTGCTACACAAACATTAAATGAAACAGGCTTTGCTTGGCGATCAGATCTAATGTATTTTGCGGTAGGGCAAAGTTCTGCTAATTATTTTTCCGCAAAGAGCGAACAAGCGGTGCGTTATCCGTTACAATCTGAAAATAGCGAAGGGTTGTTAGCTTTACCTGAAATGCAACTGTTACAAGATAAAAATATCTTAATTTTAAGAGCAAATACTGGGCGTGAATTTTTTACAGAGCAAGCTATTCATCGTGGTGCAAAAGTACAGACATTGGAATGCTATCAGCGTATTGAGTCTGCTGAAAATTTGTCGGAAAAAATTAGTCTTGCAAAACGAGTTGGCGTAGATACTATTATCGCAACCAGTGCAGAAATTTTATCGCTGTTAGTAGAAAAAACATTGGAAACGGAACAAGAGTGGCTTTTTAGTTGTCGCATTCTTGTTGTGGGTGAGCGGTTAGCTAACATTGCCAAGCGTTTGGGGTGGCAACAAGAACGTATTATAGTGTCTAAGAAAGCGGACAATATGACTTTATTAGAAACACTTTTAACACATCATCAATCTTAACTTAAAAGGTGGGAGTTATGTCTAAACAGAACAAAAAGCAAAGAGCTGCTGATGCACAGCAGATCGATTTAGCCAAAGTAGAAGAACAGGTTGAAATTGAACCGAATTCTGAAACACCACAAATTGAACAGCAAGAAAATTCAGAGAAGATTGAGCAACAAGTCGAACAACAAGCGGTTACATCAGAAGATCATTTTGCAAAAGAAACGGAGAATGTTACCGCTTCCGAGCAGTTAGAGAAAAAAGTAGAAGAGGATTCTAAAGTGGAAGAAGTTAAACCTAGTCAAGAAAAGCAAGAAAAGCAAAAATCAGGTGGTAAAGCTATTGCAGTTTTAGCCTTATTGATTGCATTGGGTATTGGCGGAGCAGGGCATTTCTTTGCGAATAAGAAATTTGCTGAAGTTGAGGCTCAAATTGAAACGTTAAAACAGCAGGTTGGAAATGCAAAAGTACCATCAACAAGTACACAAACAGCGGTAGAGTTACCTAATTTTGATGCAGAAAAAGCGCAACTAGCTCAATTAACTACTGATTATCAAAAATCATTAGATAAAATTGCTCAGTTAGAGCGTGAGCAATCTAATTATACTCAACAAATCAATGGTTTACAGCTACAACTACAAAAACTAGGTTCAACTCCAAAAGCGGATACGAGTGCGTGGTTATTATCTGATGCAGATTTCTTATTGAATAATGCTCTACGCAAAATGGTGTTAGATAATGATATTGATACCGCTAAAAATTTACTCGTTGAAGCGGACAATGTATTAAGTCAAGTAACCAGTAGTAATGTTCAGGCTATTCGTGATGCGATTAAAGCTGATCTTAAACAGATCGCAAGTGTAAATAAGGTCGATCAAAATAATTTGATGCAGCGTTTAGCACAATTAGCAAATAGTGTTGATGATATGCCAATGCTAGATAATGACTCTCTTTCTTCCCAAGATAATGGCGAGGTAAGCGATTCATTAGCCGATTGGCAGAAAAATATTGAGAAAAGTGCAGATTCTTTCTTAAGCCACTTTATTCGTGTAAGTGATAAAAATAAAGCGAATGAAAAAGCCTTTATCGCACCGAATCAAGAAATTTATTTAAGAGAAAACATTCGTTTACGCTTACAAATTGCAATTTTAGCCGTACCACGTCAGCAAAATGAATTGTATAAACAATCTTTAGAAGCGGTGGGAACTTGGGTAAGAAGTTATTTTGATGTGCAAAATAACAATGTGAAACAGTTCTTAAAAGAAATTGATGATTTAATTGAGCAGTCTATTTATATTGATGCTCCAAATCGTTTACAAAGCCTAAATTTATTAGAACAGGCATTGAATAAAGCACCTGAGCCAGTACAAAAAATTCAACTTGATTCGGATAAAACACTAGAACAGCTTAAAGTTGAAGAAGCGAAAGTGGAAAAAACAGCAGAAGAAAACGTGTCTGAACAAGCCACAGAGCAACCAGCGAACAATGCTGAGCAACCTGCGAACGCACAATAGGAGGTTATGATGTTTCGTGTTCTCTTTTTAATGCTATTAGTGCTAGCTGGATTGATTTTAGCACCTTATATGGCGGGTAGCCAAGGTTATGTCCGTATTGAAACAGGTAGTAAGATTTTTGAGATGAGCTTAGTAATGCTCATTGTATTCTTCGCTATTTCTATGGCTACGGTCTATTTATTAGAATGGGTCGTTACTCGCTTTTTCCGTTTAAGTCGAGGTTCTTATCAATGGTTTGGTAATCGCAAACGTAAATTAGCACAAAAACAAACCTTAGAAGGTTTGATGAAAATGACAGAAGGCGACTACTCAAAAGCAGAGAAATTGATCAGTAAAAATGCAATGCACTCTGATGAGCCTGTTTTAAACTTTATTAAAGCCGCTGAAGCAGCTCAACAACGTGGTGATGATTTAGCTGCCAATAAACATCTTTTAGAAGCATCAAAAATTGCAGGTCCAAATAGTATCGCTGTTGAAATTGCAAGAACTCGCATTTTATTGCAACAAGGAAAATTACCAGCAGCTCGTAGCTCCGTTGATAGCTTATTAGTGCTTGCACCAAATAACATTGATGCTTTACGTTTAGCGATTGAAATTTACCAAAAATCGAAAGCGTATAAAGCGTTAGATAATGTGTTAGATGTCATTGGTAAACGTAGTTTCTTATCTGCTGAAGAGTATGAAGCCTTAGAGCATCAAGTAGAAGATGGATTACTCGATGAGATAATGAATGAAGAGGGTCAGGAAGGGCTACTCGCTTGGTGGGATAATCAACCAAGTAATCGTCGTCGCTCAGTCTATTTGAGAACAGCATTGATTAAGCGTTTATTAGACACTAATGATCATCAATCAGCAGCAGAAATTGCTCTCGAAACGGTTAAGAAATCAGAAGATGAGCAGTTACAACCACTCTTTAAAGAGTTAACTCGCTTACAAATTGATGAGCATAGTAAATTGTTAAAAGTACTTGCTAAACGCTATGCTAAAGCGGCTGAACATTACCAAGATGATTATGCTCGTGCATTAGGTTATATTTATGCAAGAGAAGGGCTATTTGCTCAAGCTAAAGGTTATTTTGTTCAAGTATTAGAACATAAGGAATGTACAGCAAACGATCGCATTATGGCACTCTATGTCGCAGAACAAACGCACGATGCAGAATTAGTCGCTCGTATTCGACAAGATAATCTGAAAGAAGTTAATGTTTCTGTGAATGAAGAACCTGTTCTTTCATTACCAGAAAATGTAGAGCCTAAAGCATAATTATTCTCTATGAACAAGCGGGCAGATTGGTAAAACTTTTTACGAATCTGCCCGCTTTTTCTCATCTATTTGATCGATAAGAAAGTAGGTGTAATGGACAAAATAGTTGCTGATTTACCCATTACACGTTCAAGTGGACAAAATAGTTGCTAATAATATTTTTCTTATGTTGTTAGCAACTCTTTTTATTCAAAAAATCCTTTAT
>NZ_LEKM01000171.1 GCF_009761375.1 Ursidibacter arcticus
TCCGCTTGACGTTGACGCTCTGCTTCTTCTTGGCGTTTACGCTCTTCTTCCGCTTGACGTTGACGCTCGGCTTCTTCTTGGCGTTTACGCTCTTCTTCCGCTTGACGTTGACGATCTGCTTCTTCTTGAGCCTTATTCAGATCAGCATCAGCTTGATTTTTAGCTTCTTCTGATGTGTCCAGTTGTACTAAATTTTTTAAGTTATTCAAATAGTAGCGGAATGCTCCAGCATCTACATAACCTTTTTCTAATTTGAATGTAGCTGAATTGTTGCCTTTAATATCAAATAATTTTAATGTTTCCGCATTTTCTCTTTTGATTTCCTCACCCGAATCTAAAATAGAGATAGTATGAGAACCCACAGCATTTGTTACTTCCACCAAGTTACCCACTAATTTTGCTAAATTAGTGTTAAAGCGGAAAAAGCCATTACCTGATAAATACGATACAACGAGCTTATTAAACTTATTAAACTCATTTTCTGAATTTAAATAAATTTTTGAGCCTTGTTCTAATCGTAGCTCATTGACATAGCTTGTGCTACTTCCTGAATCACTACCAGAAACGGTATCTGCATTATCTAATTGCCAAATAGCATCTTTTGAGAGTGTTACATTAGGAGAAAAACCGTCTTTGCCAATATGGCTATATAAAACTGCCTTGCCAACATTAATCTCCTCATCACCAGCTAAATGCCCCCCATAATAATTATTATTTGAAACAGTAATACCATTTTTTACATAAATAAATGTATGTGGGAGATTCTTATAAGTCTGTTCATCTAACTTACGAACAGAACACCCATCGCTATTTTCAAAAGCTTTTCCACTATAACAAATTGTAGAAATTCCATTATTAAAACCTAAATCTATGCGACTGTTATTCCGCAATTCAATTTCATTAAGAACAAAAGCCCCTACATTGCGTCCAATTTCAACACTACTACGTTTATCTAATTTCAATTTATTAGCAATAAAACTACGCGTTAACCACTCATTATCTTTTCTGACTTCCTCTATTTCTGCTCCTGAACGAAATGTGGGGTGTTTATCCGCAAACGGAACTTGGTAACCAGAGAAAATAACCTTTCCGTTAGTAACATTAAAATCACCATTTAAATTTAAACCGCCCGAAAGAAGTAGCAAATTATTTTTTTCAGTATAGTAGTCTCTACCAGAAACATTCACATTGATCCTACCATTAAGATTTCCTAAAAGCTGTTGTTTGTACAACTCTAGGTTGCTCCCTCCAATTCCCCACCAGCTAGGAATACCCAACCTAGATAAAGTATCTGCATCCTTCATTAAGAGTTTAAATCCTTCAAAGGACGAACCATCTTCACTGTACAAGATCTCACCGTCCCCTCGTACTTGCTCTTGGTAATACTTTTGACCTAGAACCTTTCCTTTCTCATCTAGTGAAACGATAGAATTATCAAAGACTGAATAACCACGACTACCAATCAAGCCTGACATAACAGCACCAGTGCCTAAGTAGAGTGTTGAAGTTTTATTAAAATTATGATTAACAATGTTAGCACCTTCATCAACAGCAGCAGACACGCTTGCCTCTTTACCATTCAGATCTAATTTTCCACCACGGTAGCCAAAACTAATTCCTCCAAACCAATTACTTTCAGTATTTTCATAGCTATCTTCCCAGTAATGATTTCCAAAGCTATTATTCATAGATTGAGCATCTGATAGTGTTAAAACTCCTCTACCACTTACTAGCTCAACGTTATGAAATGCAGGCTTATTTACCACGTCAATGATAACTTGACCATCACCAATACTTAAATGTCCTATTAGTGGTGTTGGGCGTGGGTTGCTACCCGTAATTCGTAATGTGCCTTGCCCTAGTTTAGATAATCTATCTCCATAGAAGTTTATATCTTGTTTATAACTTTTTTCATAGCTTCTTGCAGTAAGTGGTTGATTAACTTGCCAATCTAAAACACTCCCCTTATGAACAACAATACCTGACCCAACCCAACTTGAATCATTATCCGTTTTAATCTTCACATAACTTGGGCGTATATTCCCGACATAAATGCCACCAGCCCCCTGATCTATATCAGACTCCAAATTGATTGTAAGAGGTTGTAAAAGCTGTTCGCCATCAATAGCTCCACCATTTATATAGAGATCTTTACCATTTTCAGCACCTGCAATATCGTCAGATAAACTAATGTCTAATTCATTATCAGCAATAATACTTTTTCCTTGCCCTATTTCTCGCCAGTTAACTTCTTCCACATCTAAATTAAGCTCTACACCTTTATGTTGAGCAAGGTATCGGTTTAAAAATTCTGGTTTATATACAGTAAAATATTGCTGCACTTTATCATTAATATTGTCATTAGTTATCCCTGTAGCTGCATATGCAAGCCCTGCTAACTTCCACTTTTTATTGTAAGAGTCATAAACATATAATGGAGCACCACCATCACTAGGCGTTACCAAGGTAGGTAATATTTTGATGTTTTCTCTGCTCATATCTTCTTTCAGAGTAAGAGGTCGATCAAAACTACTTACATAAAAATAATTGCCATTTGGTTCTGTCAACATAATTTTGCCTAGAATACCTCCACCGACTAAATGCTTAGAAGCATCTGAGACATACTCTAAGTTTTGATTACCTCCTTCTGCAGAATAGACATATTGTTTTCCACTGCCTAACCTGACTATATTCCCCCATCCTAGAGGTGAACAGTCCCAATATGAAGAAATGAAGTAACACCCTCTCTTTTCCTCATTAACCGCCGTTTCTGTTGGCACTATTTCTGTGACTAATTTGCTTAAACGAGGTAAACTAAAATTATATTTATTGAATCCTTCAGACCACTCTCTCAAAAAGTCAAAATTTGGCTCAGCATCATTAGCATTTGTAACAATATATTGGTAGTTGTTTTCACGTTTTGTAGTTGAAAAAATATCTCCAAACTCAAGTTTGTCGGCACTTTGAATTTCATTATGTTGTACAGTAGTAACATACTGAGGATGAACTAAAGAGGAAACACCTAACATCCCCTGTCCTGTTCTTCCTCTATATGTAATTGAGTGAGACGGGCTAAAATCTGGCATTGGGATTTTAATCAACTCCCAATCTTGGTTTCGTGCATCAGGAAAAAGATTACCTAGCAGAATATTGTTTTTATCGTATATTGGAATATCTGTTGCTCCAACAGTATATTTCCCTTTATTTTCAGCAAAATTGCGATACTCTTCATAGGGTACAATATCTGATACTATCGAAGCACTAGCCATAGTTGAAAAAGTAGCTAACGGTAGCAGTAATTTTAAGGCTTTATTTTTACCTGACTGCTTAGCAAATTCAGAAGCAACAACATACTGCCCACAGGCATTTTTAATAACTTTAAAGATACGATTCATAAGATTTCCTCACGACAATTAAGAGTAGATAACAGCGTGTTTAACACACTTCAAATTGTACAAAAAAAAAACAAATGAACAATAAACATCCGATTTGTCTATATTCTTTATCTTCATATCACCTAAAACAAAAAAGCGATATTGGCATATACCAATATCGCTTCAACTCTGCTTACAAGCGGCTAGTTTTATAACACTTTTTGCCAAACAGATTGGGGAAGTAGATAAACATCTTTTGCAGCTTTCTGCCCTTCACCCACAATATGCCCAATGCCGCTTGCCATTACCGCAAGAGTAACATCAAAGGCATTTAAGCTGTCGCCATAGCCAGCAGTTAAGTTAAACATTGAGCCATCAGCAAGTAAATAAATAGTTCTTCCATCTAATGAATAAGCGTTAATATACGGCATAGGCTCATTCATCGGGTATTTTTTGAGAAATGCTACATCAATTTCTTCCGCAACGTGTCCAACATTTAAAATAAATACGCCTGATTTGACTTGTTGCAATAAATGTTGCGATAGCACATTTTTTGCCCCTGTTGCTGTCGCAATCACATCAGCTATTTTCACTGCTTCAGATAAGGGCATTACTTGCCAGCCATCATATTCAGCTTGCAATGCTCGGGCTTTATCAATTTCTGCCACAATCACTTTTCCACCATAAGCTTTGGCAGATGCGGCAACACCTTGCCCAACCAAACCATAACCAATCACGACAACTGTTTTTTCGTGTAAAGTTAAATGTGTCGTTTCAAAAAAGGTGTGCCACGCGGTTAAGCCAACCATATGGCGATTGTGTAGCCCTTCTTTTACGGGTAAATCGTCCCAGTTGAAAATAGGGTAATTGGGGGTTAATCCATTTAAACGATTGATACCAGAACCCGTTGCTTCTAAGCCTGCTTTTACATTCGTTTCTAAATTATTTTGATGAATCAATGCGGTTAAATCTGAACCCATTTCACATAAATGAGTTGGATTCCAATCAATCGCAGTTTGAAAACTTTCGTGCCACTCTTTATGGCTCATATTACGCCACGCTTTTGCTTCTGCACCACAATTCATTAAATAGGCGACAACATCATCTTGTACTGTTGTTGGGTTGCAAGTGGTTAAAAATACTTTTGCCCCTTTATCTAATAAGCCTTTAACAAGTGGCGCCATTTTTAAATCTAAGTGCATATTGCACGCTAAACGGACGTGAGAAAGATCAGGCAAAGCCTCTACTGCTGCTTTGGTGCGTGGCATATTGAGTATTGCCCATTCAAGTTCTGCGGAAAAGTTATCGTACACACTATCTCCTTTTAAGTGTATTGCTAATCATAGCGTTGGTAAAACTTAGATAAAATTATACCGCTTGCCTTACGACAAGCGGTAGGTTTTATTGAAATTTTTACAAATTCCAACTCAGATTAGCGTATTACATCGCCTGTGTGAAAGTGCGAGTAATTACGTCTTGTTGTTGCTCTTTGGTTAAAGAGTTGAAACGGACTGCGTAACCTGAAACACGAATGGTTAATTGTGGATATTTCTCTGGGTTTTCCATCGCATCTAATAGCATTTCGCGGTTCATTACGTTCACGTTTAAGTGCTGACCGCCTTCAATGCTTGCTTCGTGGTGGAAGTAACCATCCATTAAGCCTGCAAGATTGCGTTTTTGTGCTTCGTAATCTTTACCTAATGCATTTGGTACGATTGAGAAGGTGTAAGAAATACCATCTTTCGCAAAGGCAAACGGTAATTTCGCAACTGATGTTAATGATGCTACCGCACCTTTTTGGTCACGTCCGTGCATTGGGTTTGCACCTGGTCCGAATGGAGCACCTGCACGACGACCATCTGGTGTATTACCTGTTTTCTTACCGTAAACTACGTTTGAAGTAATGGTTAATACTGACTGAGTTGGGGTTGCATTGCGGTATGTACCTAGTTTTTGAATTTTCTTCATAAAGCGTTCAACTAAGTCACAAGCAATATCATCTACACGATTATCGTTGTTACCGAATTGTGGATATTCACCTTCAATTTCGAAGTCTGTCGCAACATTTTTCGCTACGCCAATCACTTCGCCCGCTTTATTTTTGATTTCAATATCAGTGCGAACTGGTTTTACTTTCGCATATTTGATTGCTGAAAGTGAGTCAGCTGCCACAGAAAGACCAGCAATACCACACGCCATTGTACGGAATACATCACGATCGTGAAGAGCCATCAATGCTGCTTCATAAGCGTATTTGTCGTGCATAAAGTGAATGATATTTAATGCAGTAACATACTGTTTCGCTAACCAATCCATAAAGCTGTCTAAGCGAGTCATTACATCATCGTAATCTAAGTATTCGCTAGTGATCGCTTCTGTTTTCGGTCCAACTTGGTCGCCTGATTTTTCGTCCACACCACCATTGATTGCGTATAGTAAGGTTTTCGCTAAGTTTGCACGAGCACCGAAGAACTGCATCATTTTACCTACGATCATTGGGCTTACACAGCACGCAATTGCATAGTCATCGTTTTGGAAATCTGGACGCATTAAATCGTCATTTTCATATTGTACAGATGAGGTATCAATAGATACTTTAGCTGCATAACGTTTGAAACCATCTGGTAAACTTTCAGACCAAAGGATTGTTAAGTTCGGCTCTGGTGATGGTCCCATTGTGTAAAGGGTATGCAAGATACGGAAACTGTTTTTTGTTACAAGTGTACGACCATCTAAGCCCATACCTGCTAAAGTTTCTGTTGCCCACATTGGGTCGCCAGAGAATAATTGATCGTATTCTGGGGTACGTAAGAAACGAACCATACGAAGTTTCATTACTAAGTGGTCGATTAATTCTTGTGCTTCTTGCTCAGTAATTTTACCTGCTTGTAAATCACGCTCAATGAAGATATCTAAGAAAGTCGATACACGACCGAAAGACATCGCTGCACCGTTTTGTGATTTCACTGCTGCAAGATATGCAAAGTATGTCCATTGTACCGCTTCTTGTGCATTGGTTGCTGGGTTTGAAATATCATAGCCGTAAGATGCAGCCATTTCTTTCATTTTACCTAATGCACGATGTTGCTCTGCGATTTCTTCGCGTAATTGAATTGTTGCTTGAATATCTTCGCCACGTTCTAATTTTTCTTGTAAAGATGTGAATTGTTTCACTTTATCTTTCATTAAGAAATCTGCACCATAAAGTGCCATACGGCGATAGTCACCAATGATACGACCACGACCATAAGCATCTGGTAAACCTGTAATAACACCTGATTTACGGCAACGTAAAATATCTGGCGTATATACATCAAATACGCCTTGGTTGTGGGTTTTACGGTATTCAGTAAAGATTTGTTCAACCTCTGGTTTTAATTCACGACGGTAAACTTTACAAGAACCTTTTACCATATTGATCCCACCAAACGGCATAATTGCACGTTTTAATGGTGCATCAGTTTGTAAACCAACGATTTTTTCTAAATCTTTGTTGATATAGCCTGGTGCGTGTGAAGTAATGGTTGATGGAGTATCGCAATCAATGTCATACGGTTCGTGGGTTTTATTTTCCACTTTAATTTTTTCCATTACATCTGTCCAAAGCGTTGTTGTTGCTTCAGTTACATCTGCAAGGAAAGACTCATCGCCTTCATAAGGTGTGTAGTTTTTTTGGATAAAATCACGCACATTAACTTCTGTTTGCCATTCGCCTGGAGCAAAACCTTCCCAAGCCTTTAATTGTGCTTCTGTTAGTTGAGCCATTTTAAGTCCTCTATAGTTAGTTGAATTTAGATACAAGCGGTAGGATTTTGTAAAACTTCTGCAAAAAGTAACCGCTTACGAAATTTTAGTTTTTTTAATGTTTTCTTAAATGCAAAAACCATTGCACTAAACCGATAAAAAATGCCCCGCCCACAATATTGCCTAGTGTTGCAGGAATTAAATTTTTCACCACAAAGTTAGTCATTGTTAGATCGGCATATTGTGTAGCGTCAATCCCGATCTCCGCCCAAAATTCTGGGCTTGCAAAGCTGTGAATTAACACTCCCATTGGCACCATAAACATATTTGCCACACAGTGTTCAAAACCTGATGCGACAAACATTGCAATAGGTAAAATCATAATAAAGGCTTTATCCGTCAAACTCTTACCCGCATAAGCCATCCAAACTGCGATACATACCATTAAATTACAGAAAATACCAAGACTAAAAGCTTCTACCCAAGTATGATGAATTTTATGTTGAGCCGTTTTTAGAATAGTTAGCCCCCATTGCCCGTTAGCTGCCATAATTTCGCCGCTAAACCATACTAATAATACGATAAAGATTGCCCCGAAAAAGTTCCCCACATACACGACCAACCAGTTTCTTAACATTTGGAAAAGAGTAATGCGGTTACTTGCTTTAGCGATAGCTGTCATTGTTGAAGAGGTGAATAACTCTGCACCAAATACAACACACATAATAATGCCGAGAGAGAAAACAACGCCACCAATGAGTTTAGCGACACCCCAAGGTAATTCGCCAGCCCCGACTTGAGTCGTTGCGTAAAAAACGAAAGCTATTGAAATATACGCACCTGCAGTAATTGCAGAAAGAAAAGAGTAGAATTGATTTTTTGTGGCTTTATATACTGCACCATCTTCAGCAATCTTAGCCATTTCAGCTGGTGAAAACATCGCTATCCTTAAACTAAAATTTGAAAACTTATAAGAATTGTTGAGAATTATAGACCTGTTACTTAATTACTCAAATAAATTTCACAAATAAAGTAAATAAAGTAGAATGATTTGTTGATCCACATCAACTTTTAACAAGAACACAAAATAATCAAATACACAATAAAAACAGATTTTTTACAAAAAACTTACAATTTATGCTTGATTATCTCATTTCTTTCTTCGGAATTTTTAGCTCAACACAAAATCAGTTATTGATTATGTTTGCAAGTGCTTTTTTGAGTGCCACGATTTTGCCTGGTAATTCTGAAATTACCTTTACTGCCTTTGCGTCTCAGCTGATTATGAGCGAAACATCACTATTCTCACATAATATAGCTATATTACTCTTTGTTGCTACACTCGGAAATAGTTTAGGAAGCTTAACAACCTATTTTATGGCTAGGCTTATTCCGCCACCACATTTAACCGAAAAAAGTAAACCTAGTGTAAAGTGGGCATTAAAATACAGCCAAAAATATGGTGTCTGGGTACTACTTTTTAGTTGGCTACCCATCGTAGGAGATCTATTCAGTGGCATTGCTGGTTGGCTACGTTTCAATTTCTGGCAAACAGTCTGCTTTATTAGCTTAGGTAAAGCTATTCGCTATCTTATTTTATTATGGAGCATTAACGCCTTTTTGGGTTAAAATTGTTCATCTGCTAAAACCCATTGAAAATGTTACATTAGCAACATTCAGAGAAGGAATTATTATGTCAATTACGCCACTTTTTACGACAAGCAAGCAAGTGCCTGAAATTTTGTCCATTTCCACCATTGCAAAAACTCGAATTTTCGAAGTGCAATCTGTTGATTTACGTTTTTCAAATGGGCAAGAACGAACCTACGAGCGTTTAACGCCACAACGCCGTTCTTCTGTAATGGTGTTACCCATTCATAATGATCACTTAATTTTAGTGCGTGAATATGCGGTAGGCCCTGAGCGTTATGAATTAACCTTTCCAAAAGGAATTGTTGATAATGGCGAAGAACCCATTGTGAGTGCAAACCGTGAATTACAAGAAGAAATTGGTTTTGGAGCAAACAGAATTTCCCCTTTGCGAACACTTTATAGTGGCCCAAGCCATATGTATGGTTTAATGCACGTTTTTGTTGCACAAGATCTCTACCCTTCTCGCTTAGAAGGCGATGAACCTGAACCCCTTGAAATTATCTATTATCCACTTGCAGATATTGACAAGCTACTTGCAGATCCAAACTTTGCTGAAGCAAGAAATCTCTCTGCTCTCTTTCTATTAAAGGAATTTCTGAATGCTCAATAAATCAATTTTGTGGATCTTCCCACTGATTACCCAGATTATATTTTCCCTTTTTCTGCCTTTCTTCAGTGGTTTTAACTTCAATGAATTAATCGCTGGCTTTGGTTATGTTGCATTGTTAGCCACTTTCCCAGCCTTTATTTTTGCCTTGTTCTGCTATCGTAAGCGGTTACATCAACGTAATCTTTTACAAATTACGATTTTCTCTGGCGGGCTAATGTTTATTTACACCTTAATTTTATTTTCGGTTTACCTAGCAATTGAGCCACCACAAGAGCCAATTTCAACGTGGGAACATAGTCTTGCTGTTTTCTTCTACGCCCTAATGTTTGCCTTACCAAGTAGTGTTTATGCAATGGTGATATTACGCCTTTTTCTCCCTAAGATGATAATTTCACAAAAAGCTGAAAAATAGTGATGCAGTCTAATGGATAAAATTTTATAATCTGCAACATAAAAGGAAATAATCTCAACGGAGTTACTATGCAACAGCTTACCCCACAACTACTTGATGCCGTATTAGATATTGCTCATCGTGCAGGCGAGCATTTAAAGGCGTTTTACGCTAAATCCGTTGAGATCAAAATTAAAGCCGATCACACTCCTGTAACTGAAGCTGATCTGTTTATTAGCCAATTTGTGATCGAGCAACTTCAACAGCTTACCCCACACATTCCGATTATCTCTGAAGAAAATTGTAACATTCCTCTTGAGGAACGTGTTCAATGGCAAGAATACTGGCTAATCGACCCTTTAGATGGTACACAACAATTTATTGATAGAACCGATCAATTTTCCGTTGTTATTGCCTTAGTTCAACAAAATCGCCCCGTTCTTGGCGTAATCCACGCTCCTATATTACATAAAACCTATTATGCAATGGCGAATTACGGTGCTTATCTAAATGAACACAATCAGCTTACTCGATTACGGCTTTGCAAAAAATTAGCCCAATCTCACCGCTTACGCATTACGGTTGGCACATCGAATAGTGAAAAAATTCGTCAGATGGTCAAACCAGCATACCAAATTGACTTTATTCAATATGGCTCAAGTAGCTTAAAAGCAGGCTTAGTTGCTGAAGGAAAGGCAGATTGCTATATCCGCTTGGGCGATACAGGCGAATGGGATACCGCCGCGGCTGAAGTGTTACTTGCGGAATTAGGTGGAAAGATTGTCGATTTACAATTTGTTCCATTGAGCTACAACCAACGCCAACATTTTATCAATCCCTACTTTATTGTGATTGGCGAAGGCGAATATAATTGGCAAACGATTTTTAATCTTAATTGATTTATTTGTAGTATCTACTAAAATGTGGCTAGATATACAAAGTTTTAACAATTCTATTTAGGACAATTCATATAATGAAAGCAGATAACAACTGTATCGTCATTTTTGGTGCATCTGGCGATTTAACTCACCGTAAACTCATTCCTGCTCTTTATGACCTATATAAAATTGGTCGCCTTTCTGAGAGCTTTTCTGTATTAGGTGTTTCTCGAACAGAATTGGACGATACTCAATTTCGCCAAAAAATGCGTGAAGCTCTCATCAAACACGAAAAAACAAGCGGTGAGATGTTAGATAAATTTTGCGAACATCTTTACTATCAAGCATTAAATACGTCTGATGCGTTGGATTATGGAAAATTAGTACCCCGCCTAGATGAACTTCACGATAAATACCATACGGGTGGCAATACCCTTTACTATCTCTCAACACCGCCAAGTTTATATCCGATTATTCCTGAATGTCTTGCTGCTCACGGCTTAAATACTGAAGAATTTGGCTGGAAACGTATTATTGTTGAAAAACCTTTCGGCTATGATATGAAAACCGCCAAAGAGCTAGATGTACAAATTCATCGTTTCTTTGAAGAACATCAAATCTACCGTATTGACCATTATCTTGGTAAAGAAACTGTTCAAAACTTGCTTGTTTTACGTTTCTCAAATGGTTTATTTGAACCGCTTTGGAATCGTAATTTTATTGATTATGTTGAAATTACAGGGGCAGAGTCTATCGGAGTTGAAGATCGTGGTGGCTATTATGATGGCTCAGGGGCAATGCGTGATATGTTCCAAAACCATTTATTACAAGTATTAGCGATGGTTGCAATGGAACCCCCTGCAATTATCAACGCCGATTCAATGCGTGACGAAGTCGCCAAAGTATTACATTGCCTACACCCATTAAGTGATGACGATTTAAAAAACAACCTTGTATTAGGTCAATACGCCAAAGGTACTATTGACGGTAGCGATGTCAAAGGCTACTTACAAGAAAAAGGTGTGCCTGAAGATTCTAATACCGAAACCTATATGGCAGTTCGTTGCCAAATTGATAACTGGCGTTGGGCTGGCGTTCCGTTCTATGTGAGAACAGGTAAACGCTTGCCAGTGCGTGTTACCGAAGTGGTTATTCATTTTAAAACCACACCACACCCAGTGTTTAGTCAAAATGCCCCTGATAATAAATTGATTATTCGTATTCAGCCAGATGAAGGGATCTCTATGCGTTTCGGTTTAAAAAAACCTGGTGCAGGTTTTGAATCGAAAGAAGTTTCTATGGATTTCCGCTATGCTGATCTTGCATCGCCAAGTCTTTTAACCGCTTATGAGCGTTTATTATTAGATGCAATGAAAGGTGATGCAACGCTATTTGCCCGTACGGATGCCGTTCACGCCTGTTGGAAATTTGTACAGCCTATTTTAGATTACAAAGCAGCTAATGGACGTGTCTATGAATATGAATCTGGTACTTGGGGGCCTTCTGAAGCCGATCGCTTAATTGCTAAACACGGCAAAGTCTGGCGTAAACCAAGTGGCTTGATGAAGAAAAAAGTATAAAAAATCTCCCCCAGCCCCTCTTTTTCAAAGAGGGGAGCTAAACCAAGCAAATATAATATCAACGGATTATTAACAATGAATACCCAAATTTTCGAAACCGCTCAGCAAGCGGTAGAAAAAATCGCACAAGAACTTGTGTTATATAGCCAACAAAATCGCCCTGTGCATATCTCTCTTTCTGGCGGTAGCACACCGAAATTGCTATTCAAAACCTTAGCACAAGCCCCCTTTAACACTGAAGTAAAATGGCAAAACTTGCATTTTTGGTGGGGTGATGATCGAATGGTTGAGCCACAAGATCCTGAAAGCAATTATGGCGAAGTACAAAAGCTACTGTTCGATCACATTCAAATCCCTGTAGAAAATATTCATCGAATTCGTGGTGAAGATAATGTTGAACAGGAACTTGCAAGATTTTCGCAAGAACTGACCGCTTGTGTACCTCATTTGGAATTTGATTGGATTATTTTAGGTATGGGAACGGACGGACACACTGCTTCCCTTTTCCCACATCAAACGGATTTCAATGATCCGAATGTGGCAGTCATCGCCAAACACCCAGAAACAGGGCAAATCCGTATTTCTAAAACCGCCAATTTAATTGAAAAAGCCAAACGCATTACTTATTTGGTAACAGGCGGATCAAAAGCAGAAATTTTAAAAGAAATTCAAACTACACAAGCAGATCAATTACCTTACCCAGCCGCAAAAATTAAAGCAAAAAATGGCGTAACGGAGTGGTATTTGGATAAAGATGCGGCGAAGTTGCTGTAACGAGCGGTGAGATTTTCAAAAATTTTGCGAAAAGTACCGCACTTTAAGGCCACAAATTGTGACCTTAAACATCGGAGAAACTATGAGCGATATAATTCCAATTCACGCAGGTATTGAAACTCGGATTTTTACTATTCGTGATGTTCAAGTGATGTTAGATGTACACTTAGCCGAGTTGTACCAAGTGGAGACAAAGGTTTTTAACCAAGCAGTAAAACGTAACCTTGAACGTTTTCCCGAAGCATTTCGTTTTCAATTAACAAAATCTGAATGGGAAATTTTGAGGTCACAATTTGTGACCTCAAATGAAGATCTTGAGAAAGGTAAATATCGTCGTTATATGCCCTATGCTTTTACCGAACAAGGAATTGCAATGCTTTCAGCAGTATTACGAAGTGATGTGGCGGTGCAAGTGAGCATTAAAATTATGCAAACCTTTGTGCAAATGCGACATACATTGTTAAATAATATAGCGGTGGTGAAGCGTTTGGAAAATGTGGAACGTAAACAATTAGAAATGTCGGGGCAACTTGAACAGGTATTTTCTGCATTGGAAGCCAATAAACCACAAACGCAAGGCATTTTCTTTGATGGTGAAACCTTTAATGCTTATACTTTTGTATCTGATTTGGTGCGTAAAGCAAAATCATCCATTATTTTAATTGATAATTATATTGATGATACTGTTTTGACTTTATTTAATAAACGTCGCACAAGCGTTAATGTTGAAATTTATACTAAGACAATAAGCAAACAACTCAGTTTAGATTTAGAAAAATACAATAGCCAATTTGAACCGATTGAAATTTATGCCTTTAGTAAAGCTCACGATAGATTTTTGATATTAGATCACAAAGAACTGTACCATATTGGTGCTTCATTAAAAGATTTAGGCAAAAAATGGTTTGCTTTTTCTAAGATGGATTTGGCAACAAGTCTGATTTTGGAACAGTTAGAAGAAGTGAGAAAGCGGTAAGGTTTCGGAGAGTTTTTTACAAATTATTTGTAAAAAAACACCGCACTTTTAACCTTATAATTTATACCCCTGAATAAAGAGATAAGAAATGAACGAATTTGATTTTTCCCCCTTGCAAAATGCAGTACAACGTTTAGCGGAAGGGCTGAATCGCTATCAACAAGATATTCAAGATTTACAAATTCGTGATGGCTTAGTACAACGCTTTGAATTTACTTATGAAATTAGTCATAAAATGCTCAAACGTTACTTAACCCATATTTCTCCGAATCCTGCTAAATTTGACGAAATAAGCTTTCAGGATTTAATCCGAACAGGTAATGAACAAGGCTTACTGCGTGGAAATTGGATAGACTGGAAACAATATCGGGAAATGCGTAGCCGTACAAGTCATACTTATGATGAAGAAATTGCTGTGCAAGTGGTAGCGGGTATTCCAAAGTTTTTAGTGGAAGCAGAATATTTGCTTAAAAAACTACAGGAGAGACTCAATGGCATTGATGATTAGCCCACAAGAATTGGATATTGTGCAACAAATTTTGCAAAAAAACGTACCGCACTTAGAAGTTTGGGCGTTTGGCTCGAGAGTAAAGGGTAAAGCTCGTCCTTATTCTGATTTAGATTTGGCGATTATCAGTGAAGAACCACTGGATTTTTTAACCTTGGCAAACCTCACGGACGATTTTTCCGATTCTGATTTACCTTGGAAAGTAGATATTGTGGATTGGGCAACAACATCAGATAACTTTCGAACCATTATTCGTGAGAAATATGAAGTCATTCAATAAAAATAAGATAACTAAGCAAGCGGTGAAATAACCAAAATTTTTTGTAAAAGGACACAGAATGTATCAGCTTTATTTTAATCCACCAAAATCATCGTGGTCGTTGAGAGTTTGGATCTTACTCAAAGAGATGAATATTCCCTTTGAATCTAAAATTGTACGTTATTTAGATGATATCAATGAGCAACGCCAGCAATTTAAACATTTTTCACCTACGGCTAAAATCCCTGTATTATATGCTAATGGTCTAGCAATTTGGGATAGCCTTGCTATTATCGAATTTGTGGCTGAAAGCTATCCACAAGTATGGGAAAAAGATAGCATTGCAAGAGCTTGGTCGCGTTCCGCTTGTGCTGAAATGCATTCGGGCTTTAAAAATTTACGAAATATATGTGATTTTAACCCTCTTGCTCACACACCATTAGCGAATATACCGCAGGCATTAGAGCAAGAATTGGCAAGATTGAATGAATTATTACAACAAGGGTTAGACCAATTTAATGGCAATTTTTTGGCTGGTGAAAATTTTACTGCTGTGGATGCGTTTTTCGTCCCTGTGATGCTCCGTATTGAAACCTACGGTTTACACCGTTATTTCAGCGAAAAAGTATTGGCATATCAACGAAGAATGTTAATGTTAGAAAATTTGAAAGTATGGTTAGCCATATAACAAACGGTCAAATTTTTTATAAAAGAGAAATCAGAATGATCGAATATAAAACAAATTTTCCAATTTCTGCGACATAATATATTGAGTTGCTGAAGCAAACCACTTTGGGAAAACGCCGTCCTATTACAGAAATTGAACGTATTGAAGCAATGCTCCAATATGCAAATTTGTTGGTTTCTGCGTGGAAAGGTAATGAACTCGTAGGCGTAGCTCGTTCTCTCACTGATTTCCAGTACTGTTGTTATTTATCCGATTTGGCAGTAAGAGAAGATTATCAAAAACAAGGGATTGGGAAAGCCTTGATTGCAGAAACAGAAAAATCGCTCAGTTCGAAGGCAAAAATCATTCTACTTTCCGCACCACAAGCGGTGGATTACTATCCACATATTGGCTTTACTCAACACTCAAGTGCGTGGCTAAGAGAAGTTTAATAAGCGGTTAGATCAGTGAGATTTTTTGCAAATGTTTGGGGAAACAGGTATTACAAAAAGTTTACTGTCCAAATAGGGATTAATTACATTGTAGGGGCTAATTACATTAGCCCCATAAACACATAAATGATTTTATGACAAGATATAATGCAGATATCCATCATCGAAAATCAATTCGCTTGAAACATTATGATTATCGAGCCGAAGGATTTTATTTCATTACAATTTGTTGTAAAAATAAAGAGTGTTTATTCGGACAGATTGTTGATCAACAAATATTACTGAATGATTTAGGTAACTATGCAAAAAAATGCTGGGAGCAAATTCCTGAATTTTTCCCACAGGTAAGAATGGACGCGTTTGTTATTATGCCAAATCATTTACACGGTATTATTGAAATTATTAAATATGATAAGGAACAATGTGATGTACCTACATCTAAAGGAACATCACAAACAGTTGGTTCAATAGTGCGTGGTTTTAAATCAGGTGTAACATCTTGGGCAAGAAAAAATACAGATGTATTTGATGTTTGGCAACGTAATTATTATGAGCATATTATCCGAGATGAAAAATCCTATTTAAGAATTTATGAATATATTCAAAACAACCCGATTTTATGGGAATTAGATCAGCTGTATGTAAATTATGGGGAAAATGTGATTTGCCCCTACGATACGAATAAAATGTAAATTGGGGGCAAATGTGATTTACCCATACGATACGAATAAAATGTAAATTTAGGGCAAATGTAATTTGCCCCTACGATATAAATGAAATATAAATTTGGGGCAAATGTTATTTGCCCATACGATACGAATAAAATGTAAATTTAGGGCAAATGTAATTTGCTCCTACGATACGAATAAAATGTAAATTGGGGGAAAATGTGATTTGCCCCTACGATATAAATAAAATGTGAACCGTAGGGGCTAATTACATTAGCCCCATTCAAAACAATCCAACAGGAGCAAAAAATGTCAGTAAAAGGCGATATCGGCGTTATCGGATTAGCGGTAATGGGGCAGAATTTAATTCTGAATATGAACGACAATGGGTTCAAAGTCGTGGCATATAACCGTACCACATCAAAAGTGGACGAATTTTTAGAGGGAGCCGCGAAAAGCACCAATATTATTGGGGCTTATTCGTTGGAAGATCTAGCGAATAAATTGGAAAAACCACGCAAAGTAATGTTAATGGTGCGTGCAGGCGATGTGGTAGATCAATTTATTGATGCGTTGCTTCCGCATTTGGAAGAAGGCGATATCATCATTGATGGCGGTAACTCAAACTATCCAGATACTAACCGTCGTGTAAAAGCCCTATCGGAAAAAGGCATTCGCTTTATTGGTTCAGGTGTATCGGGCGGTGAAGAAGGAGCACGCCACGGGCCTTCAATTATGCCGGGTGGTAATGAAGAAGCGTGGCAATATGTGAAACCTATCTTCCAAGCGATTTCGGCAAAAACCGACAAAGGCGAGCCTTGCTGTGATTGGGTTGGTAAAGAAGGTGCGGGGCATTTCGTGAAAATGGTTCACAACGGTATCGAATACGGCGATATGCAGCTAATTTGTGAAGCCTACCAATTCTTAAAAGATGGTTTAGGATTAAGCTATGATGAAATGCAGGCTATTTTTGCAGAATGGAAAAATACCGAACTTGATAGCTATCTAATTGATATTACAACTGATATTCTTGGTTACAAAGATGCAGACGGCAAACCGTTAGTGGAGAAAATTCTGGATACTGCAGGTCAAAAAGGGACAGGGAAATGGACAGGTATCAATGCGTTAGATTTCGGTATTCCATTAACCTTAATCACCGAATCTGTTTTTGCTCGTTGCGTTTCATCATTTAAAGATCAACGTGTGGCAGCCTCTAAATTGTTCAACAAGACTATTGGCAAAGTAGAAGGCGATAAAAAAGTGTGGATCGAAGCGGTGCGTAAAGCATTATTAGCATCAAAAATTATCTCTTACGCACAAGGTTTTATGCTTATTCGTGAAGCTTCTGAAAACTTCGGTTGGGACATCAACTACGGTGCAACCGCATTATTATGGCGTGAAGGTTGTATCATTCGTAGCCGTTTCTTAGGTAATATTCGTGATGCGTATGAAGCGACCCCAGATTTAATTTTCTTAGGGTCAGACAATTACTTCAAAGGCATTTTAGAGAACGCCTTAAGCGACTGGCGTAAAGTGGTAGCGAAGTCTATCGAAGTGGGTATTCCAATGCCTTGTATGGCATCAGCCATTACATTCTTAGATGGCTACACTTCTGAACGAGTCCCTGCAAATTTACTCCAAGCACAACGAGACTACTTCGGTGCGCATACTTATGAGCGTACTGACAAACCTCGTGGCGAGTTCTTCCATACTAACTGGACAGGACGTGGCGGTAATACTGCATCAACGACTTATGATGTGTAATCATATATTCACTAAATAAATTTTTTAATAAACCCACATATTTAAAACTGTGGGTTTATTGGCATACGGGACATATTGTTGTATAGGGACGCCACTCTGGCGTCCATTTATTGGTGTAATGGACAAAATGGTTGCTAAAAAGTGCGTTAAGAGCTTATAGTATAAGGCTTTAACGCACTTTTTTGAAAATGAATAAAAAACTTGTCCTTTTTGTAAAAATCAAAATATAAAGAAGAATGGTGTTAGAAATAACACTCAACGTTATAAATGTCATAGCTGTAATAAAAAATTCACCTTTCAACATATAGCAAATTAACCCCGCCCCCCCTCCATCTTATGATATAATTCATCTATGGCATATTCAATTGAACTAAAACAAAAAGCTCTAGATTA
>NZ_LEKM01000172.1 GCF_009761375.1 Ursidibacter arcticus
ACTTTGTCAATAATCTGAGTTAATTTATTTCAATAAATTAAATGCAAAATGGTGCGAGTATTCTCTCGCGCCATAAGAAATATTGAGGATATAGATAATACTATTATTGCCTTATCCTTGAGCAATCTATAGAATTCACTCCAAATGAAATTATTTGTTGAAATCTATGAACCATCTTTATTCCAAAATATCACTCTTTATCTTACCTATTGTTTCTTTATCAGCCCTCGCTAATTCAAGCAAGGACGATGTATCTCAATTAAATCAATTAGATGCAAACCAACAGCAACGCCAAATACAGCAACAGCAATCGCAATCAACCTTACTCCAATCCGCTGCCGATGTCCGTTTAGATACCACACAACAATCCCTCTCTTTACCTATCTCTGAATCTCCTTGTTTTCCTATTCATCAAATTTCTCTGATTGACTATTCCGCCGATAATTCACTGCAAATCAGTCAATTTCAATGGGCTTTCAATCAAGCTGTTAGCGATCTAAAGATTACGCTCCCACACTGCTTTGGTGGCGAGGGCTTAGGGATTTTGATGAAACAAATCCAAAATAACATTATTGAGAAAGGTTATGTAACAACTCGGGTGGTGGCATCAGAGCAAGATTTGCGTTCGGGCAATTTAGTTTTAACGGTTATTCTCGGCAAAATCGGGAATACGATTGTTGCCGATAGCAGTAACGTCCCTCGCTTTACTCGCCTTCAAAGCTGGAATGGATTTACCTTTGCAAAAGGCGATTTGCTCAATGTGCGTGATATAGAACAATCTTTAGAAAATCTCAAACGTGTGCCTACTGTTGAGGCGAATATTGAGATTCTCCCAAGTGAAAATGCCGAGAATATTGGGATAAGTGATTTAAAAGTGAGTTACAACCAAGCGTTTCCTTTTCGCCTAAATTTAGGGCTTGACGATTCAGGCTCTCGTTCAACAGGGAAATATCAAGGCTCGGCGACACTCTCTATTGATAATCTCTTCTCTGCTAATGACCTATTTTATACCTCTTTCACACACAGTTTAAAAAGTAGCGAAGATGACAAAGGCTCACGAGCGAGTAAAAATCTCACTTTCTATTACTCCATTCCATTTGGCTATTGGACACTTTCCGCAACGCAAAATTATAGTCGCTATCATCAAGAAGTTTTTGGTGCATTTGAGAATAACTACCGATATTCGGGTGAAAGCAACAATACAAAATTAACCCTCGCTTATTTGCTTTATCGTGATGCGGTGCGTAAAACCACTTTATCGGGCAGTTTTTGGTCTCGTCAATCGAAAAACTTTGTTGATAATGCTGAAGTTGATGTGCAACGCCGAAGAATGGCAGGTTGGGAAGCTGGCATTTCGCATAAAGAATATATGGGGAATGCCACCCTTGAATTATCCGCAAACTTCAAGCGAGGAACAGGTGCGAGAGGTTCGCTATCTGCACCAGAAGAACTGTGGAACGAAGGAACCTCTCGCCCGAAAATCATTACAGCGACGATTTCTCTCACTAAACCCTTTATGGTAGGCGAACAGCCTTGGCAGTGGCAAACTAGTTGGAATGCACAATGGAATAAAACCCCACTGATTGCACAAGATCGTTTTAGCATCGGTGGGCGTTATACAGTAAGAGGGTTTGATGGTGAACTCTCCCTTTCTGGCGAGCGTGGTTGGCTATGGCGTAACGAGCTGGCGTGGAATGTACACAATAAAGGTCATCAACTCTACCTCGCCTTAGATGGTGGGCGAGTATCTAGCTTGTCAGAAAGTCAGCTTGGACATCACCTTGTCGGTAGTGCATTAGGGCTTAAAGGTGGGTGGAAAGGCTTCTACTATGATGTATTTATCGGCAGACCCATTCGAATGCCTGAGGGTTTCCGCACTTCGGATGCCGTTGCAGGCTTTAATCTCGGGTATAGTTTCTAAATATTAATAAGGATTTTCCAATGAATAAAAAATGTTTCCGTGTTATTTTCAGTAAAACATTACAACGTTTTATCGTTACCTCCGAACTTGCCAAAACAGACGGTAAATCTAATGAAACAAGCGGTAGCTTTGGGCTTCCTGATTTGCAACTTTTTGCCCGTATCCGACCGCTTACCTTTAGCCTGTTTTGTGCTTTAGGGTTTGTCGCGTTTTCGAATAATGCTCTCGCAGAGACCTTGATTATTCAAGCGGATAAATCCGCCCCGAAAAACCAGCAACCGATTATTTTACAAACCGCAAATGGTTTACCCCAAGTCAATATTCAAACCCCCAATGAAAAAGGGCTTTCTCACAATAAATACTCAACATTTGATGTCGATACCAAAGGGGCGATTCTCAACAACAGTCGCACGAATGTGCAAACTCAGCAAGCTGGTTGGGTGCAGGGCAATCCTTATTTAGCCCGAAGTGAGGCGAAGGTCATTTTAAATGAGGTCAATTCCAACAATCCAAGTGTGTTAAAAGGTTATGTGGAAGTGGCAGGTAAAAAAGCGGATGTGATTATTGCTAACCCGAGCGGTTTACATTGTGATGGCTGTGGTGTGATTAATGCCAACCGTGCCACACTCACCACAGGTAAACCACAGATTCAGCAAGGCAACTTAGACAGCTTTGTGGTAGAAAAAGGTAAGGTCAGTATTGAGGGTAAAGGTTTAGATAACAGCAAAGCAGACTACACTGAAATTCTCAGCCGAGAAGTCAAAGCCAATGCTGGCGTGTGGACAAATAAAGCACTCAAAGTGGTAACAGGGAAAAACCACATCAAGCGGTCAGATGCTACCGATAATTTGCAAATTATTCATACCAACCCACCGCTTGCATCAGAAAACTCACCACAATTTGCGGTAGATGTGGGTGAGCTAGGTGGAATGTACGCTGGCAAAATCCACCTAATTGGGACGGAAACTGGGGTTGGTGTGCGTAATGCAGGGCATATTGGGGCAAGTAGCAATACCCTTCACATTGACAGCCAAGGGCAGATTATCAACACAGGTACGCTTAATGCTAACCAAGCGGTTAGTCTCACAGCAAGTAAAGGGATTGAGAACACAGGCAAAATCGAAAACCGTCAAGAGAACATTCAGCTCACCACACAAGCGGACATCAAACAAGATGGCTCCGTTGTGGCAAGAGGGGGCGATATTCACAAAAAAGCCACTAAAGCCATTACCCAACAAGGCGAAACGGTAGCAAAAGGCAATATCACTTATACCGCCCCAACAATCCAAGCCACTACCGATTCATTACTGGCTGCTGGAGTAACGATTACAGAGAATGACAAAGGCGAAACACGCCAGTTAGACACCCAGTCTGCACAGGGGAAATCGATTCAACTTACTAGCTCTGGGAAAATAACCGCTCAAGGTAAATCAACCGCATCGGGGGATATTACTCTCTCTGCCAAGATGATTGATGTCAATGACAGTCAGAAAAGTGCAAATACTATTAGCGTAATCGCTACAACAGGCAATATTGATGCAGCACGCGCAATATGGTCTGCAAATGATAAGCTTAATATTCATACTCCGATGACATTTTCTACAGTCGGCGGTGAGTTCAATGCTCATCAGTGGAAAGTGAGTGCTGCACGAGTAGATAATCAGGCTGGTCGTTGGTTTGCGGTTGGAAACGTGCCTCTTACATTGGATTTACCCCAAGGCTTAAATAATCTAGGTGGCGTCATTCAAAATCAAGGAAATATTGATATTCATACCCATACAGCGGGTATAGATAATCAGCAAGGTATAATTAAAAGCCTAAAAGGGAGTATTTCCACTCAATCCGTCACACCATTGCTCAATAATCAAGGAAAGTTAATCGCTGGAAAAACACTCTCCATTAATCATTTTGGTTTAAATAACCAACAGGGTTACATACTCGCTCAACAAGGAAATGCGACCATTAAGCTTCATCAAAATTCTTTAGTCAATCAGCACGGTAACATTCTTGCGGGCGAACATCTCAATATCACGAGTGGTACTTTAACCAATTTACAGGGAACACTTTATAGCGGGAAAAATACGACTATTCATACGCATTCAGGTGAGCTGAATAACCAAGAACAGGGGAAAGTGATCGCAGGGGGTGATATTTCACTCCAAGCCCAACATATTTGGAATGATAGTGGCATCATAGAGGCAAAAAATAATGCAACACTTACCGTGACTGAACAGCTTGATAATCAAAAAAGCACTACTCAAGGTAGTTTAGTGCAAGCGAGTAATACCCTTTCTATTAGTGCGCAAAAACTTGACAATAGTCGCACAAAAACAACAGATATCTTACCTGAGTCTGGCTTGGTTGCCAGTACCTTGAATGTCACCACACCTCATTTAGATAATCATCAAGGGGGTATTTATACGCTGGTTAATAGCACGCTTTGGCTCACCACGCTCTTAAATAATCAGCAAGGCGAAATTCGTTCTACTGGGGATTTACATATCCAAGGGAATGAGTTGTCTATTGAAAATCAACAAGGGGAAATACATTCAATAGGGCGTTTAACCATTAATACTCACTCACTGAGTAGCTTAGGGCAGATTTCAGGGGGAGAGACTGCACTAAATATGGTAAAAGATTTTGACTCACAAACCGACATTGTTGGCAAACAGAGTTTAAACATTACCACTCAAGGTAAATTAGTAAACCGTGCCACACTACACTCTAGTGGGAAATTACATCTAAATGCAATACAAATTGAGAATAACGCAGATGCGAACATTAAAGGGCAATCGGTTGAATTAAATACCCCACAAACATTCATTAACCGTGGATTAGTCAATGCCTTAGGCGATACCGTCATTCGAGTTGGGCAAATATTACAAAATATCGGCACAGGACGAATTTATGGTAACCATATTGCCTTGCAAGCCGATACCCTTATCAATGAAGACGAACGCATTGATGGCGAAATTAAATCAGGCGTGATTGCAGCACGATCAAGGTTAGATATTGGGGCAAATCATATTATCAACCAACAACATCAGCTAAAACCCGCCGAAGGCGAGAAATCAGGAGTCACGTTATCCAGTGATGGGGAGATGGTATTCGGGCAACAATTAAATGAACAGAATGAAGCGATTGGGGTGGCAAAAACATTACGTAACACAAGTAGCATTATTGAGGTAGCAAACAATCTCACATTGAATGTAACAGATATGCTAAATAGCAACCAATATATTCATAATGTATTAACGGAGAAAAGTAGAACACCCGTCAATGAAAGCTATTTAGTTTCAGGCAATACCTTGCGAAATGGTGAACGGATTAACTTTGAGCAACTTAAATGGGTCGGGTTTAGCCGTGCAGGAAAAGTGGTATTCAACAATACATCACAAAAACCTGAAAACCCTGAGGAATTAGCCACACAAGTGCTACCAATGCCAAATGAAATGGTTTGCCAAAATGTCGCCGAGCAAACAGGCTGTGTACCTACACCCAAATCGCTCTACTTACCAGACGATCCTATTTGGACATATTTTGGTATCACTCCACCTACTCAAGCCCCCGCTCTGCCTGATGTAAGCTATCTAGACCCTGAGTTAGATGCCCCTGTCGCACCAAGCGAACCAAGGAGAAGACGCTTAGGCGAAAGTGAAGATAAATATCAGGCACGTTTGAAACAATATGATGCAGATAAAGCAACATACCAAGCAGCCTTACAAGCCTATGAAGCAGAGCAAGCCAAATATCAAGCAGATATTCAGCCTTATCTTGATTGGGCTGAACAAAATAAATCGGCATTTGAACAATTAGAAGAAAAAATTCAGGCACATAACGGTAAGCTACAAGGCAGACAGTTTCTAGATTTTTGGATCAACAATGTTAAGGAACGCGTCATTAAAGAAGATGTTGCAACAGATTCCGTACCGGGGCAAATTCTAGTGGGTCGAAATTTAACCTTTAGTGGCAATCTTACCAATAACCAAAGTACGATTTTAGCAGGCGGTACAATCAGCAATACGCAAAACCCGACTATCCAAGTGGCAAATAACGACCAATGGGGTGAACGCATTATTGACGATCACGGTACGGAACAATGGACTTACTCTCGTTGGCGAGGGGGAGTCAAACGTTACCATCAACGTAAATGGGGTAGTGTGAATGCATACATCCACGAAACACGAACAGATATTCCCTTGCAAGTGGTAAACACACAAGCCAACAGTGCTTATCAAAAAATCACGCAAAATGCCCCACTTGCTAATGGTGAAGTATTATTAAATGAAACAGCAATTCACACGCAACCTAGCAATGTGCCTGATTTTGCACACACCAATGAAATTCGAAGCATTGGGGTGGATAAGCGTTTACCGAATTCAAGTTTATACAAGGTTCAGCTAAACCCAGCCAGCCACATACTAATCGAAACTGATCCTGAGTTTACTGATAATCGCCGTTGGTTAAGCAGTGATTATATGTTTAATGCCCTACGCCACGAACACGAGAATGTGCATAAGCGATTGGGTGATGGTTATTACGAGCAACGCTTAGTGCGTGAGCAAATTAACCAACTAACAGGTAGAATGTTTAACGAAAGCCAACATACCTTTGAGAGCCAATATCAAGCATTGATGGATGCGGGGATCAGTTTTGCTCAACGATTTAACCTTCGTCCAGGTATTGCCCTTTCACCAACGCAAGTTGCTTCGCTAACAAGCGATATCGTGTGGTTTGAACCAACGGAGATAACCCTCGCAGATGGCAGTGTACAGAAAGTATTAGCTCCTCGCGTATATGTAGTAGCAAGAAAAGGGGACATTGATGGTTTAGGCACACTCATCGGAGGCGAAAACATTACCCTTAATCATTTAGCAACCCTACAAAATAGCGGTACGATTTACGGGCGTCATCTCACCACCCTCAACGCCAATGAACTAGAGAACAGCGGAACACTCAGTGGTGCAGTAACCACTCTTTCAGGCAATAAATTACTGAATTTAGGGGGCGTGATTGAAGGAGAGCAAGCGACCGTGCTCAAAGTGAAAGACATTGATTTACGCAGCACAACCAAAACAAGTGAAATCAATTTAGAGGGATTTAGCCGCACTCAAACCAACCTAAGCCGTCAGGCATTAATCCACACTAAAAATGCAGATGGTATATTGGTGTTGGAAGGGGAAAATCTCACGATGACAGGTGCTAAAATCCAAAATAGTGGTAAGGGTTTAACGGATATCCACCTAACAGAGAGGATTGATCTGAATGGGTTAGCCGTGGGCTTTGATGAGAAAATGGGCGGTGGTAACCACTATCGCAACCAAGGTGAAAATAGTATGGTAGTGAGCCATATCTCAGGTAATGGGCAGGTTCAAATTCGAGGTAAACATATTTACTCAGAAGGGGCTAATTTAGATGCGGGCGGTAAATTAATTGCCCTTGCGGAAAATGAAATGGTGCTAGGCACAGCCAAACGCACCACCACTTACGAGGAATATCACAAAACAAAAAGTGGCAGTGCAGTTTCACGCAAGACGACAACACAATATGACAACGAGAGGGAGCTTACCCATAAAGGCACGGAAATCACTGGTGATAGCATATATCTCCACGCAAAACAAAATATACGAGGGGAAAGCCTCTTAGCGGTGTCTAAAACAGGTGATGTTGAGCTGGTTGCAGAGAATGACATAAACTTAACGTCAGCAACCAACACACTCTATGAAAAGCACCTAAAAACAACGAAACGCAATGGGTTATTAAACGGTGGTGAACTTGGTTTTACAATTGGTAGCCAAACCATTCGTCAAGAAGATACCTTAAACGGTGCAATCCAAAGCACTGCTCGCAATACCCTTGCCAGTGAACAAGGCAATGTCACTCTGCGAGCAGGTAATCAGGCTTTTGCAAGTAACCTTGATGTGATTGTTGCCAATGATAAAAACGCGACAATATCAGGTAAACAGGGGGCAAGGCTTGTTGCGGGTAAAGATGTGATTCAAACCACCGATAAGTATGAATTCAGTCAATCGGGGTTAAGTATCGCACTCTCAACCCCCGTGACCGATGCAATACAATCCGCTCACAAGGCATTACAACAAGCCAAAGCTACGAAGAATGATAAGCTCAAAGGCGTTTATGCTGTCAAAGCGGCAGAAGAGGCAGTGATTGCGGCTCAAAATGCTCAAAAAGTGGCTGATACCTTAGGGCAGTTAGGCAAAGGGATGGAGCAAAATGCCGCTGCAGCAGAAAATCCAGCAGTGAAAATCTCCGTCAGTGTTGGCACACAAAAACAGACCCGAGAAAGTAAAAGCGACACCCTCACTCACGCAAAAAGTAACCTCAACGCAGGCAATGTGACAATTTTGTCAGAAGAAGGTAAGGTGGTATTAGAGGGCGT
>NZ_LEKM01000173.1 GCF_009761375.1 Ursidibacter arcticus
TTTTGTCCATTACACCTCCATTACACCTTTTGAAGCAAACAAAAAGCCTTGGGCTTATCCAAGGCTTTTTTATAGATTGCAATCTTACGATTAGTCGCCAAGACGCTCTTTGATACGTGCAGACTTACCTGAACGCTCACGTAAGTAGTAAAGTTTAGCTTTACGTACCGCACCTTTACGTTTAACAGCGATGCTGTCAACAACTGGTGAGTGAGTTTGGAATACACGCTCAACGCCTACGCCATTTGATACTTTGCGTAAGGTGAATGCTGAATGCAAGCCACGGTTACGAATTGCAATAACCACGCCTTCGAACGCTTGCAAACGTCTTTTACTACCTTCTACTACCCATACCTTAACTTCTAATGTGTCACCTGGACGGAAGCTAGGTACATTTTGTTTTAACTGTTCTTGTTCGATTTGTTTGATGATGTTACTCATTTTGTAAACCTTCTAAATCCTAGAATTAACTGATTTTGTGTCGTTGTTTAATCTTCTTCAACAACACCCTTTGTTCGTCAGTCAGAGCTAGGCTATCCAATAGCTCAGGGCGTCTTAACCACGTTCGCTCAAGCGATTGCTCTAATCGCCATTTGCGGATTTGTTCGTGATGACCCGACATCAGCACCGTAGGTACAGGTTCGCCATCTAATACTTCAGGGCGTGTATAATGCGGACAATCTAGTAATCCATCAGCAAAAGAGTCTTCTAATGCGGAGGCTTGTTTGCCTAATACACCAGGAATAAACCTTGCAACAGCGTCAATTAACGTCATTGCGGGTAATTCTCCCCCTGTTAGAACATAATCACCGATTGACCACTCTTCATCAATTTCAGCTTGAATCAATCGTTCATCAATGCCTTCGTATCGCCCACAAACTAAAATCAATTTTTGATTTGTTGCTAGCTCTTTTACGCCTGCTTGATCGAGCTTACGTCCTTGTGGCGAGAGATAAATCACTTTAGCCTCTACACCATCTTCCTTACAAGCGGTTGCTTTTGCTTCACGAATTGCATCTCGAAGCGGTTGCACCATCATCAACATTCCCGGTCCACCACCATAAGGGCGGTCATCAACCGTTTTGTGTTTATCAAACGTGAAGTCTCGAGGATTCCAACATTCTACTTGTAAGAGATTTTGTTTTACTGCTCTACCTGTTACCCCGAATTCGGTAATTGCTTTAAACATTTCAGGAAAGAGTGAAATGATACCAATCCACATAGTCATAATTTCCTAATTTGCTACAACTAAAGCTAACCGCATACCTGAGGTTAGAAACCAGCGTCCCAATCCACCGTAATTGTTTTGGTGGCGAGATCTACTCTTTTAACTACTTGTTCATATAAGAACGGAATTAAACGTTCTTGTTTACCAAAAGCATCTTTACTGTTTGCACGTACCACCAAAACATCGTTTGAACCTGTTTCCATTAGCTCGGTAACGATACCCATTGTATAGCCTTCAAGGTTCACCACTTGGCAACCGATTAAATCGTGCCAATAGTAATCACCTTCTTCCAATTCAGGAAAACAGCTTAAATCTACACCAATCTCTATATTTGTTAGGAGCTGTGCAGATTCTCGGTCATCTGTTCCAACTAATTTCACAATCAAATCATTATTGTGATAACGCCACGTTTCAAGTTCAACTTGTCGCCATTGCCCTTTAATATTTAAGAACCAAGGCTGATAGTCGAAAATGCTTTCAGGAAATTCTGTTGATGAATAAAGACGTAACCAGCCACGGATACCATAGGTTGAACCTAATTTCCCCACAACTTCAATTTTTTGTTCGCTCATATTCACCTACATTTAATAATTTGTGGAAATTAAGCAGCTTTACGCGCTTCTTTCACTAATGTTGCAACACGATCTGAAAGTGATGCACCTTTAGCAACCCACTCATCAACTTTAGCAACATCTAAACGTAAACGTTCAGCGTTACCTGCTGCGATAGGGTTGAAGAAACCGATACGCTCAATAAAGCGACCGTCACGCGGTGAACGGCTGTCCGCTACCACGATTTGATAGAATGGGCGTTTTTTAGCTCCGCCACGAGTTAAACGAATGGTTACCATAACCTTCCTCTAATTTTTGATAGTAAAAAGAAAACCCTCGTTCGAGGTGAGGGTACGAAACTTGTTTGCTCAATAAAAAGAGAGAAAACAAGCGGTCGGATTATACCGATTTTTTGTGAAAAAGCAATTATTACAAAAATACTCTTCAGACCAAGTCTGACCTTCTACAGTTTATTAACTTCGGTCACTTAATACAAATCTAATGTTATTTTTAGAGAGTATTTTATCCATTCAAATAAAAGTCTTTAGTCAGTTCTTTGAATCTTTGGGTATATTCGTTGTTAGATTGATAAATAATCAATTCTTGTTCAATATACGCAGTCATTTGCTGGGAAAAAATCGTAATACTTCTTTTCGGTTTTTTTCCTTCTTTTGTGATGATATTCCACTTCTCAACACAGTGTAAATCTAGGTGTTTAGCTTGCTGAATTAACCTTTCACTTGTTTCTGTGGGGAGAATAAATGCAATATGCCCAGTTTCTTTTAGCCACTTTTTCGCTTGCTCTAACCAAATCAAATGGCTTTGGGGAGTACTTCTGGCTAGATCTCGTTCGCTACTTCTAGTGGCAAGACTATGTTCAAAATAAGGGGGATTAGACACAATCAAGTCAAATTTATCTGTTAATGTTAATTGTAAAATATCGGCTTGTATTGGTGTAATTCTATCTGCCCAAGGGCTATGGTGAATATTTTCTGTGGCTTGTATAAATGCATTTTGCTCTATTTCTATGGCGGTAATTTGGCAATCGTAAGCGGTACGTTGTGCCAACATTATTGCAAGTAATCCTGAACCTGTTCCTAGATCAAGTATCTGTTTGCATTGTGTTGTATTAACAATAGAACCGAGAATAATACTATCTGTATTGACTTTCATTGCACATTTGTCGTGTGCAATGAAAAATTGCTTAAATTGGAAACCAGTAGATTTTGCCATTTATTTTCTTAGCTTCACTGTTTGAATGGCGTGGTCATCGCCTTTTACTAGGATTAAATTAGCTCTTTCTCGGCTTGGTAAAATATTTTGACGTAAGTTTAGCCCGTTTATTTCATCCCAAATTGTTGATGCGGTAGAAATTGCCTCTTGTTCCGATAATTTTGAAAAATGATGGAAGTAAGAGTTAGGATCAGAAAATGCACTGCGACGGAATTTTAAGAAACGGTTGATATACCACTTTTTGAGTAGATCTTCATCCGCATCGACATAAATTGAAAAATCAACGAAATCCGAAACAAACACATTGTGTGGGCTAGCAGGGTAGTTCATTCCTGTTTGTAGTACGTTCAGTCCTTCTAAAATAAGAATATCTGGTTGATCTACTTCATTAAATTGATCGGGAATAATGTCGTAGGTAATATGCGAATATATAGGTGCTTTAACCTTTCTTTTACCTGATTTAATATCCGAAACAAAACGAATAAGTGAGTGAATATCGTAAGATTCTGGAAAGCCTTTACGTTTGAGTAAGTTTTTTTCTTCTAGGGTAGCAAGAGGGTAAAGAAAGCCATCTGTGGTAATAAGAGATACTTTTCTTTCTTCAGGCCATTGCGATAATAGTGCTTGTAAAATACGAGCAGAGGTGCTTTTACCAACAGAGACACTTCCCGCAATGCTAATAATATAGGGAACTTTGGGTGATGCGACATCAAGGAATTTATGTAATACTTGTTGGCGTTTAATGTTTTCGTCAATATAGTAGTTGATAAGTCGAGCAAGAGGAAGATAGATTGTGCTGACTTCATCTAGTGATAAGTCTTCATTGAAACCAAGCAATGGCTTGAGATCTTGTTCAGTTAGTTTTAGAGGGACAGATTTACGTAATTCCGCCCATTGATGTCGTTCAAACGTCAGAAATGGTGTGATTTTTGTATCATTTTGCAAATTCATTGCCAAAATCTCTTAAAATATGATGAGTTGTCCTAGATTTTATTGGGCGAAATATACAATATAAATGACTCATTAGGGGAATTCTAGTGATAAAAAAGGTAAAAAAGATTTAAAAAATCATCAGTTTGAGTATTTAACAATCGAAAGAGAGCTTTTTTAATATTTTTTCAAAAAAAAGACTTGCAAGGTTTTTCTAAAGCCCTATAATGCGCACCACTTGCTTACGACAACGCAATGCCGACTTAGCTCAGTAGGTAGAGCAACTGACTTGTAATCAGTAGGTCACCAGTTCGATTCCGGTAGTCGGCACCATTTAACGCGTAGCGAAACAAGTATTCAATTAATGTGGAGGGATTCCCGAGCGGCCAAAGGGGGCAGACTGTAAATCTGTTGGCTCAGCCTTCGAAGGTTCGAATCCTTCTCCCTCCACCATATCTTAATTGAATCCTATGGGACAGACGAATTTAGAACAGCGGGCATCGTATAATGGCTATTACCTTAGCCTTCCAAGCTAATGATGCGGGTTCGATTCCCGCTGCCCGCTCCAAACGCTGATATAGCTCAGTTGGTAGAGCGCACCCTTGGTAAGGGTGAGGTCGGCGGTTCAAATCCGCCTATCAGCACCACTAAGTCTTCTATCTTCCTCTTTTCCTTAGTAAAAAATAGTATTAATTTCTACATTAGGTTAATGTGGTAACGTACCATCGTAACCGTGTTTGTTTAGAGGGACTTTTAAAAATGTCTAAAGAAAAATTTG
>NZ_LEKM01000174.1 GCF_009761375.1 Ursidibacter arcticus
GGTTTGTCATCAGTCTGAGCCGAAAACACTGTTTTCGGCTTTTGTTTAATTCCATAAAGGGGAATTTTATAAAAAGTAGTTAAAAAAATAATTACTTATATCTAGGCTGTTATGAATTATTTAATCAATGTAGATGAAACAAACTTCAGTGAAGTGATCAATGCTGCGACAGAAATCCCTGTCGTTTTTCATTTTATTTCAGCAAGAGAGCCAGCTTCAATAGAAATGGAAGCACTCTTTCGCCGATTATCCGATGAATTTCCCAAACAATTTCTTTTAGCGATTGTAAATTGTGATGAGCAGCCAATGGTTGCAGCACAATTTAGAGTACAAGCGGTGCCAACAAGTTATTTTTTTGCAAATGGACAGCCCGTTGATGCTATTCAAGGGGCAGTATCTGAGCAAGAATTGCGTATTCGTTTAGGGAATATTCTTCCTAAAGAAGAAGATTTAAAATTTGCTCAGGCAATTGAGTTTTTAGAAGCAGAGCAGTACGACCTTGCTTTACCACTCTTAAAAAATGCGTGGGAATTAACGGATAAGAAAAATAGTGATTTTGGTTTGCTGTATGCAGAAACTTATATTGCTTTGAAAGATATTGAACCAGCCAAAGCGATTTTATCGCAAATTCCTATTCAGGATCGTGATAGCCGTTGGCAAGGGTTACAAGATCAGATTTCATTATTGGAGCAAGCCGCTGATTCGCCAGAAATTCAGCAGCTACAAGCCGACTATGGTAAAAATCGCTCACCAGAAATTGCAATAAAACTAGCAAATCAACTACATCAAGTAAAAAGACATCAAGAAGCATTGGATTTACTTTTTGATTGGTTAAAGCAAGATCTTAATGTTAGCAATGGTGAAGTTAAAAACCAGTTTTTAGCAATCCTTTCAGCAATGGGGAATGCTGATCCAATGGTTGCAAAATACCGCAGACAACTTTATTCCTTATTATATTGATCAACAAGCGGTTAGATATTACAAAAAATTTGCAATATCTAACCGCTTATATGGAGAACAGAATGGCAACAAAACACGCAAAATTACTTATTTTAGGATCAGGACCAGCGGGCTACACCGCTGCAGTATATGCAGCTCGTGCAAATTTAAACCCTGTTCTAGTAACAGGTATGCAACAAGGTGGGCAGCTTACTACTACATCTGAGATTGAAAATTGGCCGGGTGAATTTGAAGAAATCACAGGGACTGATTTAATGAATAAGATGCAAAAACACGCAGAGAAGTTTAATACTGAAATTATTTTCGATCATATTCATAGTGTAGATTTATCAAAACGCCCATTCACATTAACAGGGGATTTCAACACTTTTACTTGTGATGCGTTAATTATTGCCACTGGTGCATCGGCTAAATATTTAGGTTTACCATCAGAAGAGGCTTATAAAGGACGTGGTGTTTCTGCTTGTGCAACTTGTGATGGTTTTTTCTATCGTAATAAGCCTGTTGCGGTGATTGGTGGTGGGAATACCGCAGTGGAAGAAGCTCTTTATTTATCTAATGTTGCCTCGCAAGTTCATTTAATTCATCGTCGTGATACATTCCGTAGTGAAAAAATCTTAATTGAGCGTTTAATGAAGAAAGTAGAAGAAGGCAAAATTGTTTTACATCTTAACAGTGTATTAGAAGAAGTCGTTGGCGATGAAATGGGGGTAACAGGGGTAAAAATTGCAACGGTTCAAGATAATAAAGTGGAACATTTAACTTTAGATGGTGTCTTTATTGCCATCGGACACTCGCCAAATACTGAGATCTTTAAAGATCAGCTTGAATTAAATAACGGATATATTGTAGTCAATTCAGGTTTAAATGGTAATGCAACGGCAACCAGTATTGCAGGCGTTTTTGCTGCTGGCGATGTAATGGATCACCATTATCGTCAAGCAATTACATCAGCAGGAACTGGCTGTATGGCTGCGTTAGATGCAGAGCGTTTTTTAGATGCTCAACCTAATTAGTATTTAAAGTTTATTTTCTGGTTATTTGGTAGTTGTAAAATTTATGAGAAATCTGCCCGCTTGCGTGCAGTTTCTCTATTTTTAAAATGGATAATGGAATAGAATAGCCAAAGTATTTTTATCTTTTGTTATATGGAACAATTTATGACTGAACAACTTGATTTAGAACAAAATCAAAAAACAACTTTAACGATTAAAGAAGTAATTGCTTATTTAGCGGAAAAATTCCCTTTATGTTTTTCAACTGAAGGGGAAGCGAAACCATTAAAAATTGGTTTGTTTCAAGAGTTAGCAGATGCGTTAGCTGAAGAAGGTAAAGTGAGTAAAACTTTATTACGTCAGGCGTTGCGTAATTATACAGCAAACTGGCGTTATCTTCATTCTTGTAAAGAAGGTGCTATTCGTGTTGGGTTAAATGGTGAAGAATGTGGTGTTGTTGATGCGACACAAGCAGAACACGCAGCCAAATCACTTGAACAAGCAAAAGCAGCTTACGCAGAGAGAAAAGCACAACAACTTAAAGAACAAAAAGAAAAGCGTAAAGCATTCTTTAAGCAAAAAGCAAAAGAAGAAAATGCACAAAAACGTGCTGAAATGAAAAAACGTAATGAGCCAACGAAAGCGTCTATTGAAAGTTTGGCTGCATTAGAAAATAAATTTAGTAAAAATAGAAACTAAATATAGTTCAGACTGATGACAAACATCAAAAAAACATAAAATTTGTAGGGTGGGCTTCAGCCCACCATATTTAAAATCAATAAGTTACAAAATGGTGAGCTGAAGCCTACTCTACGCAAAAAGACTTTGCCAATAATCTAAACAAATTGAATTCAGATAGGATAGTTATGATAAATAACAAGTTTAAATATCTTGTTGGTTTTTGTAGTAGCTTGATTGCGATTAGCACTTTTGCTGTTGAGCCTACAATTAAAGTAAGTGAATTAGTTATTCCTACCCCAACAGAACAGCATTCGCTTTCTACAAAACGTGTTACTGCACGTTTAACGCAATCTCATTACCACAAATTTACCTTAGATGATGCTTTTGCCGAGAAAATTTTTAACCGCTATATTGATTGGCTTGATGCATCACATAATACGTTTTTACAATCAGATATTGATGAAATGCGTGCGAAATATGCCAAAAAATTAGATGAAGAATTGTATGAAGGTAAACTAACAAGTGCTTTTGAAATCTATGATTTGCTAATGAAACGTCGTTATGAGCGTTATCAATATGCTTTGTCGTTATTGGATAAAGAACCTGATCTAAAAGGTGATGATCAAATTGAAAATGATCGTGAAAAGGCTCCTTTCCCGAAAACAAAAGAAGATGCAGATAAATTATGGGAACAGCGTGTTAAAAACGATATTATCAATTTATATTTGAAAGATAAAAAATGGGCGGAAATTAAAAAGACGTTAGTTAAACGTTATAACTTAGCAATTCGCCGTTTAACACAAAATAAAGCAGATGATATTTTACAGACTTATTTAAATGCATTTGCGAGAGAAATTGACCCTCATACAAGTTATCTTTCACCCAGAGCAGCTAAAAGTTTCCAAGAGAGTATGAATCTTTCTTTAGAAGGGATTGGTGCAACACTTGAGATGGAAGATGATGTAACAAAAATTAAATCACTTGTGCCAGGAGCCCCCGCAGCTCGCAGTAAAAAATTGGCTGCTGGTGATAAGATTGTTGGTGTTGGTCAATCACAAGATAAAATTGAAGATGTAGTCGGTTGGCGTTTAGACGACGTTGTCGATAAAATTAAAGGTAAAAAAGGCACAAAAGTTTTCCTTGAAATTGAGCCAGCAAAAGGTGGGAAAAATAAAGTTATCACCCTTGTTCGCGATAAAATTCGCTTAGAAGATAGTGCTGCAAAATTGACTTTCGATAAAGTTGAAGGAAAAAATATTGCAGTTATTAAAATTCCTACTTTCTACATTGGTTTGACCGCAGACGTCCGTAAACTCTTAAAAGAGATGAAAACTAAAAAAGCAGATGGTCTGATCATAGATTTACGTGAAAACGGTGGTGGTTCACTACCTGAAGTTGTTGAATTAACAGGACTTTTCATTAAAGAAGGCCCAGTTGTTCAAGTGCGTGATGCTTTCAATCGTATCAGAGTTCACGAAGATCCAGATAGTAATGTCGAATATAATGGCGATATTATGGTAATGATAAACCGTTATAGTGCATCGGCCTCAGAAATTTTTGCTGCTGCGATGCAAGACTATAATCGAGCAATTATTGTTGGGCAACAAACCTTTGGAAAAGGAACGGTACAACAAAGCCGTTCGTTGAATTTTGTTTACGATTTAGATCAAAGCCCATTAGGTTTTATTCAATATACGATCCAAAAATTCTATCGTATCAATGGCGGCAGTACTCAGCTAAAAGGTGTTGAAGCGGATATTCGTTTCCCTGAAATTATCAATGCAGAGAAAATTGGTGAGAGTTTTGAAGATAATGCACTGCCTTGGGATAAAATTCCAGCTGCTAACTATACAGAAGTTGGGAATGCCCGTAAAAATGTGGCAGAGCTAACTCGAAAACATTCTGAGCGTATTGCAAAAGAACCTGAATTTATTACATTGAATGAAGATATTGCAATCCGTAAGCAGAAGGATGAACGTAAATTTACATCGTTAAATCTTGCAGAGCGTTTGAAAGAGAATAAAGCTGATGAAACTAAACGATTAAATGATCTTAATGCTCGTTTTAAACGTGAAGGTAAGAAACCGCTGAAAAATCTTGATGCGTTACCAAAAGATTATGAAGCCCCCGATTTCTTCCTAAAAGAAACGGAAAAAATGATGGTAGATTGGTTACAGATGGATAAAAAATAAAAAAATCGCTTATAATGTGATACTATTTCAGACCGCTTACTTTATCAAGCGGTCTCTTTTATTAGAAAATTTACAAATTCGGATTTTAATTTCAATGAAAAAACTTAACTACTTGCCTTTTTTGATGTTATCAACTACCGCATTTGCTGAATCTACTGCCCCAGTAGTTGATGCAACGGCATCAGGTACTCAGGCAGTAACAGCTGTTTCAACAGATAGTGTTGCTACACAAGATAGCGTATTACCACAATTAAGCTTTGCTGCACAGCAAGCAAGAGCTGAAGCGCTAGCAAAACAAGCAGAAAATATTATTCAACGAGAAGAAGAAAAACGGATTGCAGCAGAGAAATTAGCACAAGCTCAAAATCGTATTCAGCAAGAAATAGGTTCTAATCAATTACAACTTCCCTTAGCAGTAGCACAGATATACGCAACAAATGACTTTGAGCCATTATGGTCAGATAAAAATGCACAAAAAATCTTTTTGAAAGAGTATGCGGTATTTGCTGCTAGTGGTGTATCTGCAAAAGCAGCAGATGCGTTACAGCAAATTCTTGAAATGCCAGAGGGACTAGCTCAAGATATTTTACTCACCGATAGTTTTCTAGATTATTTGTACTACACTAAAAATGTAGTGAAATTCGCAAACCAGTGGTTATACAAACTGGGCAGCTATACACCTAAAGAGCCATCAGAAGAGCAAATTTCTGCGTGGGTTCAAGCGGTAAAACACGATACTGTTGGTCAATATATGACAGATTTGGTTCCACGTAATCACGTCTATCAGGAAACAGTTCAGAGACTGTTTATGATGTCTCCTGACGAGCAGATTCAAAATGATGAACCTAAGAAAAAAAATAAGAAATCAGTAGCAAATCAAAGAGCTAAAGCTACATCATTTTATAAATTAGCATTAAATGCTCAACGCTTACGCCTTATCCCTAGTTTTGATAATGGGCTATTCGTGAATATTCCAAGTTATCAACTACATTATTTTCGTGATGGTAAGGCGGTTTTACAATCTAAAGTCATTGTGGGGAGAGATGAGCGGAGAACTCCTGTAATGTATAGTAAACTTAGTAATATTGTGGTAAATCCGCCTTGGAATGTACCAACTAGTATTAAAAATAAAGATTTAGTACCGAAAATGCGTCAAGATCCTAGTTACGTAGAACGTAGAGGCTATGAAATTATTGATAGTAAGGGAAATAAAGTTAATCCTTATAGTATTGACTGGGCTGCTTATGACAATCCAAGGAAAAATTTTCCGTACCATATTCGCCAGAAAGCAGGTGATGATAGTGCATTAGGACGATATAAATTTAATATGCCAAGTTCTGATGCTATTTATCTTCACGATACACCAAATCATAGCTTATTTGGTAAGAGTAATAGGGCATTGAGTTCTGGCTGTGTACGAGTAGCTAAATCTGATGAGTTAGCAACTTTACTTTTAAAAGAGGCTGGTTGGACAGAAGAGCGTAAGAAAAATGTATTGGCAAGTAAGAGAACAACTTCGGCCCCAATTCGTTCGGATAACCCAGTTTATTTATACTACGTTACTGCTTGGGTTGAGGGTGGAAAGATACATACTTTACCTGATATTTACAGGTATGATGTTAAACTCCCAAAAATATCGTTGAATTGGGATAAGGTTAAAAATCTGATTTAGATCAGATATTCAGTAAATTTTAAATAAAATGTTCATTGGTAGAGGAACTTTCTGAAATTTAGTTATTCTGAAAGTTATCATAAAGTTTATGAACATTAATTAAAGATAATTAAGGTAATAGAATGGAAAATACAAATTTACAACGCCGTAGATGGCTATCTCTCGGTGGTATTATGCTTGGAGCTGCTCTTTTGCCAAATTATGTCAGTGCAATTGTATCCACTCCCAAGCCTCTCTCATTACGTTTGCGTAATGTAAATACGGGAGAAAAATTAGTCACATCTTATAGTGCGAAAGGTTTCTCTCGTAATGATTTAAAAAAGTTAAATCATATTATGCGAGATCGTCGTACAAACCAAGTGAGGGCGATTGATCCTAATTTATTCTTAAAATTAACCCGTATTCAGGCAAAATTAGGGGTACGTAATTCGGAAATTTTAATTATAAGTGGTTATCGTTCTGCACAAACAAATGCTCAAATGAGACGTCGCTCTCGTGGTGTTGCAAGTAATAGCTACCATATTTTAGGTAAAGCGGTGGACTTTTATATCCCGGGAGTGCCTTTAGCTAAAGTAAAATCGGCAGCAGAAAGTTTACATAACGGTGGGGTAGGCTATTATCCTGGCAGTAATTTTGTACACGTTGATACTGGACCTGTTCGTACTTGGCGTGGTTAATAAGCGGTTTGTTTAGATGTTTAATTTACAAATTATTCCTGTTACAGCGTTTCAGCAAAATTGCTCAATTATTTGGGATGATGATAAAAATGCTGCCATTATTGATGCTGGCGGAGATGCTGAAAGAATTATTCAGTTTATTGAGAGCCAAAATCTAAAAGTTCAAAAACTTTTAATTACCCACGGACATCTCGATCATATTATGGCAGTCGAAACATTAAAAAAACATTTTAATGTTGAAGTTTTTGGTTCTCAGCAACAAGATCGAATTTTATTTGAGAGACTACCGCAAATTTGTCGTGATTATGGTTTTCCTGAAGTTCCTGCTTTTCTACCTGACCATTGGCTACAAGAAGATGATATAGTTGAAATTGGTAAGCTATCTTTTAAAGTTCGTCATTTGCCAGGTCACTCACCTGGACATATTGGTTTTTTTGATTTTGAAAATAAAATAACGTTTAGTGGCGATGTTTTATTCAAAAATAGTATTGGACGCACAGATCTTTATGGTGGTAATTTTGAGCAACTAATTCAAACAATTCGTCATAAAATGTTTGATTTAGATGATGATTTCATAGTGATTTCTGGACACGGCTCTCATACAACCATTGGTTATGAGAAGAAAACAAATCCCTTTTTAAATAATACATAAGGCTTAATATGATAAAACTAAAACAACTAATTTATATGATCCCTGTTTTGATATTGACAGCGTGTTCATCATCCATAGATCCAGAAACAGGGCAGCGTAAAGATCCGTTAGAAGGGTTCAATCGTGCAATGTGGAAGGTGAATTATGAATATTTAGATCCTTATGTTCTCGAGCCTGTTGCTAAAGGATGGCGTGATTATGTACCAAGTCCAGTAAAAACAGGGTTGGTTAATGTGGCAAACAATCTTGATGAGCCTGCTAGCTTTGTAAATAGATTATTAGAAGGTGAAGGGCAAAAAGCAATGGTACATTTTACTCGCTTTTGGTTTAATACTATTTTCGGTTTAGGTGGACTGATTGATTTTGCCAGTATGACTAATGATCTAAAATTGGAAAATGGTCGCCGTACATTTGGGGATACTTTGGGCAGTTATGATGTGCCTACTGGTACTTATGTAATGCTTCCAGCCTACGGACCAGCAACCCCTCGTCAAGATCTAGGCGGAATTGTCGATACGACTTACCCTGTATTATCCTTGCTTGCAACACCTTGGTCGATTGCAAAATTTACCGTTCAAGGAGTGAATAAACGAGCAGAATTATTAGGGCAAGATGCACTATTAAAACAATCACAAGATCCATATACGACATTTAGAGAAGCATATTTCCAGAATTTAGAATTCAAAGTTAAAGATGGTGAAAAGAACAGTTCAATTCAAGAAACACTTTCAGAAGAAGAATTAAAAAATATAGATTGATATACAGAGATTCAATGAGGCGGTAAGATTCATTCGTTTTTTTGCAAAAAATTGGTAGAATCTTACCGCTTTTAATTTATTAAAGAAGGAATAACAATGACAAAACATTATGATTATTTAGCTATAGGTGGAGGAAGCGGCGGTATTGCTTCTATCAACCGAGCTGCAAGCTATGGTAAAAAATGTGCAATTATTGAAGCAAAATATTTAGGCGGAACTTGCGTAAATGTAGGTTGTGTACCGAAGAAAGTAATGTGGTATGGTGCTCAAGTAGCAGAAGCTATCCATTCTTATGCACCAGATTACGGCTTTGATGTGCAAGTTAATCAATTTAGCTATGCAAAATTAGTTGAAAATCGCCAAGCCTATATTGGTCGTATTCACCAATCTTATAACAATGTATTGGGTAAAAATCAGGTTGATGTGATTCGTGGTTTTGCTCAATTTGTGAATAAAAATACGGTAGAAGTTCGTTTAGAAAATGGTGAAACAGAGCAAATCACCGCAGATCATATTTTAATTGCCACAGGTGGACGTCCTGCTCGCCCTGCCATTGCTGGTGCTGAATATGGTATTGACTCTGATGGTGTATTTGGGCTCAGTACATTACCTAAGCGTGTTGCTGTTGTTGGTGCGGGCTATATCGCTGTGGAGCTTGCGGGGGTATTTAATAGTTTTGGTGTTGAAACACATTTATTTGTACGTCAGCACGCACCATTGCGTAATTTTGACCCATTAATCGTTGAAACTTTACTTGAAGTAATGGCTCAAGATGGTATTACACTACATACTCAAGCGATTCCACAAGAAGTCGTGAAAAATAGTGATGGCTCATTAACTTTAAAATTAGCCGATGGTCGTAGCCAAGAAGTCGATTGTTTAGTTTGGGCAATTGGACGTGAGCCTGCAACAGACAAAATCAATTTAGCCGCAGCAGGTGTTGTTGCTAATGAGCGTGGTTTTATTCCTGTGGATAAATTCCAAAATACCAACGTTGCTGGTATTTATGCAGTCGGAGATATTATTGAAGGTGGAATTGAGCTAACACCTGTTGCAGTAGCAGCTGGTCGCCGTTTGTCTGAGCGTTTATTTAACAATAAACCAAACGAACATTTAGATTATAACCTTGTACCGACAGTCGTATTTAGTCACCCTCCTATTGGTACTATTGGCTTAACTGAACCTCAAGCAATTGAGCAATATGGTGCAGAGAACATCAAGGTATATAAATCGTCTTTCACGCCAATGTACAGTGCAATTACACAACATCGCCAACCTTGTCGTATGAAATTAGTTTGTGCAGGCAAAGAAGAAAAAGTTGTAGGATTACACGGTATTGGCTTTGGTGTTGATGAAATGATTCAAGGTTTTGCGGTTGCCATCAAAATGGGAGCAACGAAAGCTGATTTTGATAACACCGTTGCAATTCACCCGACAGGTTCTGAAGAATTTGTTACAATGCGTTAATTATAAATTATAATAACGACTATACTGAGTGGGGATTGTTTCCCCACTTTTATTTTTATCCAATAAGGAAATTAAAAAATGAAAAAAATATTATCTATTTTATCGCTTAGCTTTATTTTGAGTGGCTGTTTTGATGAGCCGAAAAAAGAAATGGCATCTACTACTCCAGCAGAAAAGTCTGAAAAAGCAGTGGATTCAAGCGAGAAAGTAACAACCTCTATCGAAAATGTTGTAGAAAAAAATCAAACAACGGAAATTACTTCTGCTAAAGATGAGAAAGAAGTAGCACAATCAAATGATAAAGAGAGTAAAATATCAGAAAATACAGTAAAATCTGAAGATCCTGTGGTAGAAAATAAACCTATTAATACTGAAAATAGTAAAAATATTTCACTTAATACTCATAGCAAAGGGAATATCCAGCCAAGTGAGAGTGGAAAAGAAGTAGCAGAAGATACAACAAATAGTTTACAAAGTAAGGGAGCGGTTGAGCAACAACAGAATGCAGTTGATAAACAGAATAAGGTGTCTAAAAAAATACAAGAAAATAAAAGTACACGAGAAATAACATTATCTGATGAAGAAAAACGTGTAGGGTATCAAAAAGTGTTGAGTGACAAGGAAATTGAGTATTTAAAATCTAAGTGCCAATATCATCTTATGTCAGAAAAAGAGCTGAAAGAATACAATTGTATGGTTAAAAAAGTGATAATCGCACAATAAAATTGATGCTAATTATAGTAAAAAACCGTTGGCTAACAACGGTTTTTTTATACACTATACTAATATAAATAGTTACCTATATATTTTTAATTCTCTCAAACCCTTTTTCCAAATCAGCAATAAGATCTTGTACATCTTCTAAACCAATATGAACACGAATAAGTGTACCTGTTAGTTTTCGCTCAATAGCTGGGCGGATTTTTGCAATCTCTTGCGGTTGGTTAGCTAAAATAAGTGATTCAAACCCACCCCACGAATAAGCCATTGTGAATAACTCAAAATGGTCTAAAAATTGAGCGAGTTCTTCATCAGATAATTTTTTGCAAAGTTCAAACGAAAACAACCCGCTTGCTCCTGCAAAATCCCGTTGGAAAAATTGATGGCCTGGGCAGCTTGGTAACGCAGGGTGATAGACAGCTTTAACTTCAGGACGTTGTGCCAACCAGCTTGCGATTGCAATACTACTTTCTTGATGCTGTTTTAAGCGAATACCAAGAGTGCGTAATCCACGAGCAGTGGTATAGGCAGAGTCTGCATCAACCATTTGCCCCATCAAGTAGGAATTTTCACGAAGTTGATCCCAGCAACGAGCATTTGAAACTGCCGTTCCAATCATTACATCTGAATGTCCAACTAGATATTTTGTGCCTGCTTGAATTGAGATATCAATACCGTGTTCAAGGGCAGGGAAGAGTACGCCAGCAGACCAAGTATTATCAATCATAATGACAATTTCAGGGTTAATAGCCCGTGCTGTTTTGACTAAAGTTGGAATATCGGGAACTTCCATTGTGAGCGAACTTGGCGATTCTAAGAATAAAACTTTGGTATTGGGTTGAATAAGTTCGGAAATTTTTTCACCAATAAGGGGATCATAATAAGTCGTAGCAATCCCCATTTTCTTTAAAATAATATTACAAAAATCTTGGGTTGGCTCGTAGGCTGCCCCCGTCATTAGAATATGATCGCCTTGTTGTACAAAAGCTAGAATACTATTGCTTACTGCTGCTGCACCGCAAGGGTAAAGATAGCAACCTGCTCCACCTTCTAATTCACACATTGCATCTTGTAGGGCAAAGTGAGTTAATGTACCACGACGACCATAAAATAATGCACCTTTATAGCGATGACGAGTCGCCTCTTTTTTCTCTGCTACTGAATTAAAAATAAGTGAAGAGGCTCGTTGAATAACACTATTTACTGAACCTTGAGTGTAACGTTGTTTACGTCCAACGTGGACAAATTGTGTTGCAAGTTTATGCGTGTGTGCCATTGTGTTTCCTTATAATATTAAGAGTGTGCAGATAACTTTAATTCCATTCCACAGGCTTGGGCGTATCGTATTAAGCTGGAGAGCGTGGCTTTATCGGCATTTCGTTCTAATTTGGATACAGCTGGTTGTGAAATACCCATTCGCTCAGCGACTTGAGAAATATTCAAACCAGCTTTACTACGCATTATATAAAGCAACGATTGCACATCTTCTGCCATTTTTTCTTCAACATATAGTGCTTTGACTTTTTCATCAGCCAATAATTTATTTTTAACAGTTTTATAAGTGATTGGTTGTACTTTCATCGATCATTTCCTGTAAGCGGTTAATTGCAATATCAATTTCTGTTTGTGGTATTTTTTGTGTCTTTTTGACAAAGGTACGAAGAATATAAATTTTTCTTCCTATTGCGAAAGCAAAAAAAGTACGACTAATATCAGATTATTGACAAAGTTTTTTTATTCGGACGCCAGCGTGGCGTCCCTACAAGAAAAGTTATAACTAATTGAAAAATAACAGATTTTATTTTGTTGTGTAGGGACGCCACGCTGGCGTCCGTTTATTGAATACAACAAATTGGGGTTTGTCATCAGTCTGAATTATT
>NZ_LEKM01000175.1 GCF_009761375.1 Ursidibacter arcticus
CGCCAGCGTGGCGTCCCTTGTATCTTACTCAACTGTAAATTGGTAAAATAAAAACGTATTATTTTACCACCAAGCATAACCGTAAATTGTGGCGTCCCTGAGTGCTTAGACACTGGTTTGTAGAAAAAACGGTTATGCTTAACTCATCACCAATCTGAATGGTATATTAGTGCTTGCAACGCAATGACACTGCATTTACAAGGGTAGAAAAATGATGAATTACAGTTACTTAGGCATTGATGTTTCTAAACGTAAACTTGATTTAGCTTTATTCAACAACATCAACAGCCGTAAACGCCAAAACAAAGTCTTCAATAACGATTTAAAAGGCTTCACGTTATTGCTTGATTGGCTTAATAAAAATGTGGATAAAAACCTGTCAGAACTTCGTATCATCATCGAATCAACAGGCGTTTACCACCGTAATTTGGCTTATTTTTTAGCAGACCACGGCTTGTTTATTAGCCTTGTGAACCCTGCGGATAGCCATAAATTTATTAGTTCAGGAAACCTGCATAAAACCGACAAATGCGATGCCGTTGGGCTTGCTCAATTCGGTATTGCGTTGAGCCTGCGAGACAAGCTCACCCAATGGCTACCTGAACCGCGTGAAGTGCGTCAGCTTAATGCGTTAATTGCTCGCCTTGATACTTTAAAAGCGGACTTACAACG
>NZ_LEKM01000176.1 GCF_009761375.1 Ursidibacter arcticus
AAGATAAGAGCGTTGCTTTATCTACCAGCAGTTGTTGCGAAAGTACATAATCCCGATATTAAACGCTGTTACGAACGCTTGCTTGCCAAGGGCAAGATGAAAATGCAAGCTATCGGAGCAGCAATGCGGCATCTCGTCCATATTTGCTTTGGTGTGTTGAAACATCAGAGCCAATATCAAGCACAAAATAATGTTATTTGTGCTTGACAGTTGAGATGGTATCTACACAACAAAATAAA
>NZ_LEKM01000177.1 GCF_009761375.1 Ursidibacter arcticus
ATAAAACTGCAGACTGATGACAAACCCCAATTTGTTGTATCCAATTAACGGACGCCAGCGTGGCGTCCCTACATAACAAAATAAAATCTGTTATTTTTCAATTGGTTATAACTTTCCTTGTAGGGACGCCACGCTGGCGTCCGAATGAAAAAAGACTTTGTCAATAATCTGGGGTGGGCTAAAGCCCACCCTACAGATTTTACGTTCTTTTGAAGTTTGTCATCAGTCTGAGACACTTATAGTGTAAGGATTTAACGCACTCTTTTTGAAAATGAATAAAACGACTATCAATGTACTTGTGGTTTATTTACCGTTTTGGTCTGAGTAAAATGGCTGTGTAGGAAAAGTGAAACAACACGCAGGTATTCAACAATTTCTTCCCCAGCTTCGAGTAGCTCTTCACTTTTATCTTCTTCATCGTAGCCAAGTTTAGCGATTTCATCTAAATCATCAATAGCTTCGCCAACTTCATCAGTTTCTTGTTGTAGCTTAGGTTGAGCTAAGCCTAACCCCAGTAAAAAGTGATTTGTCCATTGTGCAATGCCATCAGCTAAAGCAAAACCATCTTCTTCGCTTGGCAACCAAAGTGAAAATAGCGTATTCGCTTCATCAAAACTTTCACTAAGCTGTTGATAAAAATCAGTTAATTTTTTGAGCGGAGCTTGTGAAAAAGCGTGTCCATCATTGGTAACTTGGTAGGTTAGAGTCTTCCACGACTCATCTTGGATACCGCCTGAAATCAATCCACTGATAAAACCGTGAAACTCAGCGAGCGTGTATTCAATTTGTAAGTCTGTAATAAGTTGTTGAAATTCGTTCGATTGTAAAATAGCCATAACCTGTTATTTTGTGATTTGGATAAAGAGTGGCATAATAGCAAAAATTTTTGTTTTGGTAAGGATTTCCCAATAATGTCGAAAAATAATATTGAATTATCTCTTTTCGGACAGGTTCTGCGTCTATATTGCCCACCTGAGCAACAGGATTTTTTATTAGCATCAGCGAAGCGTTTAGAAGAGCGTGTTGCAGCATTAAAAGAGCAATCTGGAATTATTCAACTTGAGAAAGTGCTATCTATTGTGGCACTCAATTTGAACTATGAGCTAGAACAAGAACAACGTAAAAATCTAGAGAATAAAAATGTTTTAATGGCTTGTGTACAACAATTAGATAGTTCGTTGGCAAAATTCCAATCGACTGATGCCCAAGCAGTTCCAATCGGTCAAGAAAATAACGAATAATATAATTTTAGTTATTTTATTGATCTGAACACTAGGAAATTTTGCTAAATTCCGTTAGTATTCACTTTGCCTGAGGTGTGCGTTGTTAGTTACGTCCCTGAGCCGATATTTAAAACTCCTTGAGTTGAACCCTTAATTGTTGGTGAGCAGGCTCGCTTGCGAGAAGCCTAAAAATGATTACGTTCGACTCCCTTGAACCGTCTGGTTCAAGGACCACAACTGATAACGGCACTTCGGGTTCCTTTTTATGATGAATGATATTTTCCCACTTCCACTTTGCGAACAACGCAACCAACTTCGCAAACAAATGCGAGCCAAACGCCAAGCATTAACCCTTGATGAGCAACGCTTTGCAGCACAAAATATTATCCCTAAATCGCTAGAATTGATTGAATATTATTCTGCTCAACATCTTGCATTTTATTTACCATTTAACGGCGAAATCTCACCGCTTCCCTTGATTAAAAAATTACGCTCAATAGGTAAAAAGATTTATCTTCCTGTATTACACCCTTTTTCATCACACCAACTGTTATTTTTGCGTTTTGATGATGAAGCAGATTTATCCCCTAACCGTTTTGGAATTTTGGAACCCAAATTAGACGTTAGAAAAGTATTGCCAATTAGCGAATTAGAAATGATCTTCGTCCCCCTTGTTGCTTGTGATACACAAGGCAATCGGCTTGGTATGGGCGGAGGGTTTTACGACCGAACCCTTTCCCAAGCCAAACATTTAATCAGCGTTGGATTGGCTCATCAATGCCAACAGTTAGAGTGTTTACCGCTAGAGAGCTGGGACGAACCACTAGATTATATCGTGATAGGAAATGCGGTCTAAAGCCGTTTTTCCACAGTCAAAAACCATTCTCCATTTTTTCTTGAATAGAAATCGGGCATATTGCTATGGATTTTCATATAACTGAAATTCAACTTCGGCATTAAGCCTTTCCACGCCCATTTTTCATTCCATAGAGACCAATTTGCCCGATATTCTTTATCAGTACGTTTATAGCCATAAAGATAATGCTCTCCTTCAAAATGGCGTTTGGCATAGCTACTTCTAAATTCCGTTCCCCAACTTTTCCAACGATAAATGATGCCAAGTTCTCCACCAAATTTATGGGAAGATGAGGCTTTTTCTTTGGTCTGATCTCGATTTGCATCAATACTTGCAAAAAATTGCCAAGATCTGGTCGCTTGCCAACGTAATGCCAACGAAGCACTATTCTGGAAGCCATCATAACGGCTTGCGGTTAAGTGGTCTTGATAACGTTTTTGGCTATGGTTTAAGCGAGCTGAAACTACCCATTTTGAATTCAAATAGCGATAGCTGTGCAGTGTTACACCGAACTGCTTACTATAGCGCAGGTTACCTAGCCAATTTTGCTCAACAAATGGCGTAATACCCAAGCTCATTTTGGCATTGCGATATTGGTATCCCAAGCTAAAGCGAAGTGATTGCTCGCTGTAATCTTGATTATCCCAATAATAAACACCGTTGTAATGCAGTGAAGTGTTAAGATAGTGACTACTTGTCAGGTTATGGGATTTTGATATGCCAATACCATAGCGAAAGCCTTCTGCTGATTGTGGTAATGAATCTTTATCTTTGACTAATTGTCGCCCATTGATATTAACTACTGAGGAACTAGAGGCATTATTGACATTATCGGTACGCACATATTGCACAATGAAATCAGGTTGCCAGCCCTGTTCTTTTTCCATTTTTGCTAAATAGCGTTCGGCTAGATCTTGCATTGCTGGTGCTAAGTTTGCTTTCGCCATAGTAAGTTGCTCGATGGCTTGTTTGTACTGCTGATTTTCGTAAAGCATTACTCCTAAATCAAAACGGGGATAAGCTAATGTTGGATCTTGATTTAATACTGCTTGATAGTGTTGAATCGCCTCAGGATAACGTTGTTGGCTGTAATAAAATGCTCCTAAAGCATAATGCACAAGAGTCGTATCATAATGGGATTGCTGTTGATAATGTTGTAACAGAATGGGCAAATGTTGCCATTGTTGTTCAATAATGGCTTGGTTTATTTGAGCTTCAAGGTTATGTGGATTAACTAACGGTAAAGCAACCTTTGGGGAAGCGGTTAAATCTGCTGATTTTTTTGCAAATGGTTGATCAAAACCGACCGCTTGTGATAAACGCTCAAAGTTTACCGGATCGGTAAGGGGACTTGCTGAGAGAATTGGGCTTGTCAGCAAAAAAATAAAAGAGAATTTATATGATTTCATACGGATATAATGAAATGGGGATACATTGGTATCCCCAAAAGTGAACTATTTAATTATTTTTGGATTTCGCCACGAGTTCCGCCAAAGCCAAACATTGTTCCACGCTCGTTATAACCATATTTTTGAGCAGAACGACCATTTGATTTAAATGAATTCTCTAAATGTTTAGACATATACACTTCACCAGCGATTTCTTCGGCATTTGGACCAAAGAAACCAAGAACATATTTCCCTTTTGTTCCATCAGCCATTGAGGCTTCAGCAGCAATACCGTGAAGAGAACTAAGTCTATTATCATATAGATTTATTTGATTTTGATTTATTTGTCCAATACTCCCTTTTTCTAATGTAATATCAGCCAATTTATCAAAACCAGATAGTTTCCCTGAACCAGTACGCTCCTTGAAATTTACGTTATAAGTAAGAGTACCTAATTGATCAGCTTGGAAGGCTTTGCCAGTATAGGTTGCGGAGCCTTCGTTTGGTAAAGTATTTACCTCTCCATCTGTTAATATACCATTTACTCTAAAACGAGGTGAATAGGTATCATCATTAAGTGAAGAATCTTTAGTTGCTGCCGCTACTACAGTAGAATATGTTTGTTTGTAAATATACTGATCGCCAGTTAAAATTCCATCGTCAACCGCTGGGGTAATATGAATATAGGCTGTTTTATGAAAGCCAGATGAATAGGAAGCAGGATCTTTCCAACCAATGTCATAATATTTATTCTCTAATCTCAGGATCTGAGAATGAATGGCATCAATTACTCTTTGTTTTCCTGCTAATTTATTCTCAACTGTCGCTTTGGCTGTTTCTGCTTCTTTGAGTTTTTCTTGAGCTGCTGTTAATTCTGCAGCAGTTTTTGTTTTATCTTCTTGTGCAACTTTTAAATCAGCTTGTGCTTTAACTAAATTAGTATTTGCCAAACTACTTTCGTTTCTAATTTGCTCTATTTCATTATTTAATTTAGCAATTTGAGCATTTAATTCAGATGTAACACGCTCTTTATTTTCTTCTGCAACTTTAAGTTTGTTTTGAGCCTCAAGTAATGCCGATGCAGTTGCATTTTTATCTTTTTTTACGGTGTCTAAATCGGCTTGTGCTTTAATTAAATCCGCTTTAGCTTTTTCTAACACTTCGGTATTTTCTTGGTTCTCTACCTTCAAATTCTTTAATTCATCAGTTGCTATCGCTAATTTTTTCTCAACTTCGGCTAAAGTTGTATTATTGTTTGTATCACTAGTTGAATTGCCATTCCCACTACTACCACAAGCGGTTAAACCTAAAAGAATCAAACTAGCTAAGGTTACTTTTTTTAATGACATAAGTTTCTCCTGAATATGATTGATATGTGCCTGAATGGCAATTTACATTATATTTCATCAATTAAATAATTTAAATTATAAATTGAATAATTTAAAAAATTAATTACTTACTCGTCATAATGCAGAAATGCACTCAGAATCAGATAAAACAGGTTTTAGTAAAAGATTAAAAGTCGCCTTAGAATTGGCAGGGTTTCAATCTTTATCTTTAGCCGAAATTTCAAATAAATTTAATCTTCGTCACCCGAATAAGCCTGTTACACCACAAGCAGTACATAATTGGCTTATCGGGCAATCTATTCCTACGCCTGATAAAATCGAAACACTCTCAAAATGGCTTAATATTAGCCCTGAATGGTTACGCTATGGCAAAGAGAATTTTGAGGGTGAAAGTCTTTCTCAGAATGAAGTGTTGATGTTGAAATATTTTCGCCATTTGCCTGCAAACCGCCAACAAGCAATTTTGGCATTAATGCACGAATTTCATAAATAGATAAATCACTAGCATTAAATCAATGAAAACAGCATAATTCCAAGATTGATTTAGTGAGATTAAAATATGGAACTCAAACTCCCTCCGCCATTAGTTGCATTGATTTGTGCAATGATTATCTATTTTCTACCAAATTATGAAGAAACAAATTGGGTATATCGCTGTTTTGCGGTGCTCTGCTTTAGTTTTGGGGTTGTGGTCGATCTCTGTGCTTTGTGGGCTTTTTGGAAAAATAAAACCACAATCAACCCGCTTGATCCCAACAAAACATCAGCTTTAACAAGAGAGGGCATTTATCGCTTTACTCGAAATCCGATGTATTTAGGATTAGTCTGTTTATTATTGACTTGGACATTTTGGTTGGGAAATGCGTTTGCATTGCTTATCGTATGGGGATTTATCGCCTATATCACTCGTTTTCAGATTAAGCCTGAAGAGCAAATTTTGGCACAGAAATTTGGGAAAATTTATCAAGACTATTGCCAAAAAGTCCCACGTTGGCTGTGGTAATCAACACAAGCGGTTAGATATGCAGAAAACTTTGCAAATTTTGCAAAAAAGTTGGAAAATCCTACCGCTTACAACATTCATATTAAGGAAACATTATGCTAACCAACTACGAAGAAACTATTTTCAGTAAAATTATCCGTAAAGAAATTCCAGCTGCCATCGTTTATCAAGATGAATTGGTTACTGCATTTCGTGATATTGCTCCGCAAGCACCAACGCATATTTTGATTGTGCCAAATAAATTTATCCCGACAGTCAATCATTTAACCAGCGATGATGAAGTTACAATGGGGCGTTTATTTACTGTTGCGGCTAAAATCGCAAAAGAAGAAGGGATTGCGGAAAATGGCTATCGTTTGATTATGAATTGTAACCAACACGGTGGGCAAGAAGTATTCCATATCCATTTACACCTTGTTGGCGGTGAACCGTTAGGCAAAATGTTGGCAAAATAAGATGAAAGAATTGAGATCGTTTTGGCTACCTTGCCTATTTGCACTGGTTTTAACGGCTTGTGCAAATAATCCACCGAGCTATCTTCCAACGGGTACAACGCCGATTGTGAATGTAGAAGCTCAAATTGCACAACATATTCGTGTCGATGCTAAACCACAGTTGCTCACTGTAACCAATCAAACGCAAAATAGCATAAACGTATGGTATAAATTATTTTGGTATGACAAAGATGGCGTAACTCAAACCGTTGATGCTAATGATAAAACACAATGGCTCAACTTTTGGTTAGCACCACAAACTAAAACCGAGTGGCATTTAACACCACCAACGGTTGAAAGTGTTAATTATCGGGTTTACTTGCGTGGAAATCGCTAATTCATTAGCTTGGCTCACAAGAAATCGACAACAAGCGGTGAGATCCTTACAATCTTTAGCAGGGCTTACCGCTTGTAGCCAAATGATAACCCTTGAAAATAATGAACGCTATGTACTTCGAACCCAAAGCCAGCGTGCAACAAATTATGGTGTTAATTACCAACAAGAAGCTGATTTGCTAAACTGGATCGCCCCACTAAATCTCTCACCTAAGCCACTTTATTGTGATAAACACGCATTGATTTTAGAGTGGATTGCTGGTTCAGCCCCTCTGCAATTTTCTAGCAATGTGTTAAATAAATTGGCGGAGCAGCTCACAAAATTACACCAGTTTGACTTACAAGCGGTCAGATCTTTTCCAAAATCTGCAAGATTATCGCTATCTGAACGCTGTCAATTTTTGTGGGAGCAACTATCCCCCACAGAACAGAAACAGCTCTCTTTTAAACCGCCTTTTCCAAATATTGAACCACTAGCGTTGGCAATTTGCCATCACGATATTCACTTGGCAAACCTTATTGAGCAAGAAGATCAGCTCTGGTTAATTGATTGGGAATACAGTGCCATATCTGATCCTGCATTGGAATTAGCGTTATTTCTAAATGCCAATCCACTTTCAGAACAGCAACAAGCGGTCTTTTTTAACGCATATTTTGCAAATTCTCCGCTTAATCCCACCGCTTGTATGGCGAAAATTGAGGAATATTTACCCGAAGTAGAGAAATTAAACCAACTTTGGTTTATAATTCACCTTAAAGATAAGAATAATTCTCATTTGTAAGGTTTTGTAAAGATGGTTGCTTGTTTTGTTGAGAATTATTATCATCTAACCACTTCAAAAATAATAGGTAATCACTCCAACTCTTACGCCGTATTCCCCCACAAAGTACGGCGTTTTTTTTCGCCTTTTCTCTATGATTTTCTTTGCTTGTCGCTATAATACAACGATTCAATACTAGATTTATAAGGAAAGATAATGAGCCAATCTATCGAAAACATTGTTGCAGAACTAAAACGTGGTGTAGAAGATATTTATTCAGAAGCGGATTTAATTGAAAAACTAAAAGAAAACCGCCCGCTACGCATTAAATTAGGTGCGGACCCAACCGCTCCTGATATTCACTTAGGTCATACCGTTGTATTAAATAAATTACGTCAATTCCAATTACTTGGGCACGAAGTCATCTTTTTGATCGGTGATTTTACAGGAATGGTTGGTGATCCATCTGGCAAAAACAGCACACGTCCACCATTAACTCGTGAAGATGTACTGCGTAATGCAGAAACTTATAAACAGCAAATTTTTAAAATCTTAGATCCGCAAAAAACGCGTATTGTATTTAACTCTGAATGGCTAGGTGAATTAGGTACGGAAGGAATGATCCGCCTTGCGTCAAATTATACGGTAGCACGAATGTTAGAGCGTGATGATTTCAAAAAACGTTTTGGAAATAATCAGCCGATTGCTATTCACGAGTTTATCTACCCATTATTACAAGGGCACGACTCAGTCGCATTACAAGCAGATGTGGAGTTAGGGGGAACAGACCAAACTTTTAACCTACTTATCGGACGTGAGTTACAAAAATCAGCAGGGCAAAAACCACAAGTCGCAATGACATTACCCCTATTAGTTGGATTAGACGGTGAGAAAAAAATGTCTAAATCACTTGGTAACTATATTGGTGTGACGGAAGCTGCAAATGAGATGTTTGGTAAAGTGATGTCTATTTCAGATGAATTGATGTGGGATTGGTATAATTTACTCTCTTTCCGTCCATTAGATGAAATCGCACAGCTTAAAGCAGATGTCGCACAGGGTAAAAACCCAAGAGATGTGAAAATTCTACTTGCTAAAGAGATCATCGCACGTTTCCATTCAGAAGCTGATGCTGATGCTGCTGAACAAGAGTTTATTAACCGTTTCCAAAAAGGTGCTATACCAGATGAAATGCCAGAATTTACCTTTGAAGGCGAAATTGGTTTAGCTACGTTATTAAAAGAAGCGGGTTTAGTTTCTTCTACATCAGAAGCCATTCGCTCTGCTCAACAAGGTGGCGTAAAAATTGATGGCGAAAAAGTTGAAGATGTCCGCCAAAATGCTCAACAAGGCACATTTGTTTACCAAGTTGGTAAACGCAAATTTGCTCGAGTAACAGTGAAATAGTCTTTAAACAGAAGCACTTTCTCAATAATCTAGGGGCAAATATAATGATGATTTGCCCCTACTTACATATCAAATATACCAACAGTAAATTATTTACTCACCGCTTGTTGCCAAGTTGCTAACCATTTTTTTACTGTTTCAGTTGATGGTTGAGCGAAAGCTAATTTCTCATATTTTGGTAATGTTTTGAAAGCAGGGTCAGCCTGTTCACTCACAACAGGTTTCATTACATTATGGAATGAAATAATTTTCTGAGCTTCTGGCTGTTGTAGGAAACTCAAAAACTGGCGAGCTAATTCAGGTTGCTTACTGGTTTTCGTTATAGCAGCTACTTCAATTTGTACTAAATGCCCTTCTTCAAAGTTAGCCGCAACATAATTTTGATCTTGCTCGTGCCATTGGTGATAAAGTGGCGAAGTAGCATAACTTAACACTAAATCCGATTCACCTTTCAAAAATGCCCCATAAGTTTCAGACCAGCCTTTACCTACGGTTACCGTATGTTTCGCCAAATCTTGCCACGCTTTTTCTGCATTATCGCCATATACGCTATTTACCCAAAAGAGTAAGCCACGTCCAACGGTACTGGTGCGTGGATCTTGGTAAATCACTTTCAGATCTTGACGTTCTACTAGCTCTTTTAGACTTTTTGGTGGATTTGCTACTTTCTGTTTATTGTAAATAAAGGCATATTCACCAAAATCGTAAGGTACAAAGGTTTTATCTGCCCATTGCTCTGGTAAATCTAACCCTTTATTTTCTAGTTTATGCGGTGCAAATAAGCCCGATTTTTCTGCTTCGGGCATTACAAAGTTATCAATGCCAAGCATTACATCTGCTTTCGTTTTTTTGCCTTCTAAGCGAATACGGTTAAACATTGTTACCCCATCTTCAAAAGGCATAAATTTCAGATCGCATTGACATTGTTTTTCAAATAAGCCTTCTAGCTTAGGTGCTGGCCCCCATTCTGATGTAAATGAATCGTAGGTATAAACCGTTAAAACAGGTTGATTAGCCACAGCAGATACAGAAAGTGCAAGAGTAGAAAGTGTAAAAAGATGTGTTAATTTCATTGAATGTTCCTTCTCGTTGTGAAAACAGAAGGATTTAAAACAAGATGATACAAGTTTCCTGTCTCAAATCCCTACGCTGATATTAGTCAGATCAGGTTCTATGGGTATTTCTCAGCCTTATTACAAAGCACCCCAATGAGAACGTAAACATTCTACAACAAGCGGTAAGATTTAGACAATAATTTACAAATTCTCCTAAAAAATTAAAGTTTCTATTTTTTTCTTCAGGTCTTGATTTGTTTTAGAATGGGTAAGTTTTTGTGTTTTTTATACAGAAATAACATTAAAAGCTATCAATTTGTTTTTGAAACAAGGCTTTAGGTTTCAATATCAAATATCCATTTGCGGTTAGGTTCAAAATACAATATCAATGTAAAAACCTACCGCTTGGTATTCAATCTCTCCTATTTAATGTGTAAAATACCTATAATTTTTTACAGTATTTTAGATAACACTAATGCCTCATATTGACCAAATTTGGCTATATATTGCCATTCTATGCTTAATCGTATTATGTTTATTTCTGTTTTTTTCAAACACTCGTTATCAACGAGATCGTCTTGAATTACAACAAGATCTTAGTCAATCTCAACAACAACTTGAACAGATTTCAAGTCAGCATCAATCACTGGCTGCTGAAAAAAATCAATTAGAACAATGGGCAATTCAACAACAAACTCGATTTGAAAGTAGCCAAGAGCGTTTATTGGAGCGTGATCACTTAATTACCCAATTACAGCAGAAAATTGAACAAGCAGAAAATGCAGAAAATCAATTAGAGCGTTATATCAATGAGCTAAAAGAGCGTATTGGTTCTGCTCATACCAAAGCGGAAAGTTTAGAAGAACAACTTCAACATAGCCAAAATCAGTTTAGCCATAAAGAGCGAGAAACTCAGGAGCTTTACGCTCAACTTACTCAATCTCAGCAAACGTTAGCCGAGCTACGCACCACATTAAATGAAAAACAGGCGAATTTTGAAAGTCAGCAACGGCAATTCTTAGAAGTTCGTCAGCAGTTAAATGTGGAATTTCAGCATTTAGCACAGCAAATTTTAGACGAGAAAAGTAAATCATTTTCTGAAAGCAATAAAAACGCATTGGACTTACTGTTAAAACCGTTTAAAGAGCAAATAGAAGGGTTTCAAAAACGGGTTAATGAAGTACATTCTGAAGCCATCAAGGGAAATGCTAATTTAGAAACCGAAATTAAACGTGTGCTTGAAATTGGGCTATCAATGTCACAAGAAGCTCAAAATCTAACTACTGCATTGAAAGGCAATAATAAAGTTGCAGGAAACTGGGGAGAAATTCAGCTAGAAAGTGCTTTGCAATCAGCAGGTTTACTGGCTGACGAGCATTATCTTGCCCAAGAAAGTTATCGAGATGACGAAGGAAAACGCTTTGCTCCTGATTTTGTTGTACGGTTACCTGATGATAAACAGCTTATCTTAGATAGCAAGGTTTCCCTTGTTGCTTATGATCAAGCGGTGCGTTCCGAAGATAATTTTGCAATTCATAAAGCCTTAGATGAGCATTGCCGTTCATTGCGTCAGCATATTGATGGGCTATCGAAGAAAAATTATAGTAGCTTAATTGGGATTAAAAGCCCTGATTTTGTATTGATGTTTGTGCCGATTGAGCCTGCCTATATTGAAGCGATGAAACACGATCCGCAATTATTCAATTATGGCTATGAAAGAAATGTTATTCTTGTGTCGCACACAACCTTAATGCCAATTTTACGCACCGTTGCAAACTTATGGCGAATTGAGCGTGGTAATGCCGAGGCACGAGAAATCAGCGAAAAAGCAGGGGATATTTATAATCAAGTCTGTGTCATTGCCGAGCGTTTAGCTAAACTTGGCAATACGCTAACCACCGCAAGCAACCAATATAATCAGACAGTTACATCTTTAGTGGGTAAACAAGGGTTAGTCGGTAAGGTTGAGCGTTTCCAACAACTTTCAACGAAAGCTAGTCAAACATTGCCCCAAGTTGAATTACTGGCGAATGACTGGGACACTACTCGTTTAGGTTTAATTATTGATAAAGTAGAAAACAGCGAACAGGATCAAAAATAATGTTGTTAATCATTGATAACCACGACTCTTTCACCTTTAATTTGGTTGATTTACTACGCAAAATGAACGTAGAGAGCCAAGTCATTTCTGTTGAGCAATTAAATTTAGATGATGTGGAAAAATTCAGCCATATTATGATCTCTCCCGGCCCTGATGTGCCAAGAGCTTATCCGCAACTTTTTGAAATGCTAGAACGCTACCATCAGCATAAATCTATTTTAGGGGTCTGTTTAGGGCATCAAACCATTTGTGAATTTTTTGGTGGAACGCTATATAACTTAGAGAATGTTCGCCACGGGCAACAACGCCCACTCATCCAGAAAGAACAAAACCCGATTTTTGAAAATTTACCCGAACAATTTAATATTGGGCTTTATCATTCGTGGGCAATTTTGCAAAAATCCCTTGAAAACACACCGCTTGTTGCAACTTCTATTTGTGATCAAAATGTGTTAATGGCGATGAAACACTATTCTCTACCAATTTATGGCGTACAGTTCCACCCTGAATCTTTTATGACCGAATACGGAGAACAAATTTTAAGGAATTGGTTAAACACTGCAAAGTAATTGTTCAGAAACTTATTTCCGGTATTATGTAGCAGTTGCACAAAATTGAAAAAACTCTCTCCCACTTGTGGGAGAGAGACCAGACTGATGACAAACCCTAATTTGTTGTATTCAATAAACGGAC
>NZ_LEKM01000178.1 GCF_009761375.1 Ursidibacter arcticus
AGGTTTGTCCGCGGTCTGAGCAGATTGTTATTGAATCTGCTCTTTTTCTCTGCTCTTTTCGCTACTCTTTATTACTCACAATCACTCGCAAGCTATCTAAACGCCAAGTTGCTTGATCAAGCTGTTTGAGCGACTCAGTTTTGATCTGTTCAAGGGCTTGGATTTCATCACTTCGGATATTTTTATTCACTGCTTGTAACGATGTTAAGCGATGTAATTCTGCACTAAGCGTATGATCTGCATTCTGTTTTGCTTCTGCAATCAAGGCTTGGGCTTTCGGGGTAATTTGCTGTTCTCCAAAGCTAATCAATTTTTCGATTTCACTTCGGGTCATCTTCACAATCTTATTTGCCATTTGACGATTAACAGGTTTAAGCTGTTTCTCTAGTCCTGCAAAAGAGACTTGAGCAGCAAGATCATTCCCTTTTCCATCGAGTAATACTCTCACTGGTGTAGGAGGTAAGAAACGTGTTAGCTGTAAGCCTTTTGGAGCTTGAGCTTCAACAATGTAAATTGCTTCTAATAACAGTGTCCCTGCTGGTAAATTCTTATTAACCAGTAGTGAGACTGCACTCTTACCAATATCGCCTGAAGTAATTAGATCAATACCGTTACGGATCATTGGGTGATCCCAAGTTAAAAAGAGTACATCTTCTCGCATTAAGGCTAACTCACGATTAAATGTTACAGTGCTTCCATCTTCCGCAAGCCCTGGGAAATCAGGAACAAGCATATGCCCTGTTGGACTAATTACGATACTTTGCTCGCCTAAATCTTCTTGCTCTAATCCGATAACATCAAACAGTTTCAGTGCAAAATTAACTAATTGTGGATTATTATCTTGTTTGGCAATTTCTTGAGCAAGAGCTTGGGCGTTTTCTCCGCCATTTGAGTTAAGCTCAAGTAAACGATCTCGCCCTTTCTCTAATTCTGATTTTAGCTGTTGTTGGCGTTTACGAGTTTGCTCAATGAATTGCTCAAACTCAGGTGAATTTTCAGGCTTAACTAAATAATGTTCTAGTTTTTCACCGAACTCACGAAATAGCGTTGCCCCCATTGGACAGGTTTCTTCAAACGCATTCAAGCCTTTATGATACCAATCCGCCAACACACTTTGAGCGGATTGTTCAAAGCAAGGAACGTGAATTTGAATATCGTATTTCTGCCCAATACGGTCTAAACGCCCGATGCTCTGCTCAAGTAAATCGGGGTTATCAGGTAGATTAAACAACACAAGATTTCGTGCAAATTGGAAGTTACGTCCTTCAGAGCCAATGCTAGAGCTAATTAAGACTTGAGCCCCATCTTCTTGCTGTGCAAAATACGCTGATGCTTTATCTCGTTCGACAATCGACATTTTTTCGTGGAACACCGCCGAACGAATCCCTTCTTTTTCTCGCAACACTTGTTCAAGTTGAATAGCGGTATCCGCGTGTTTACAAATAACCAAAATTTTCTCATCACGATAATTTTTTAAGAATGTCATCAACCATTCAATACGCGGGTCAAACTCAAACCATTTGGCATTAGGGTTCATTCGTTGAAATAGACGCTCTGGGTAAAGCAAATCTTCTTTTTTATTGCCCCCCATCATTCCCATTACTTTCAACGCATTCGCATACTGTTTCGGCATTTCAAGGGTAATTTGATTGAAAAGACGATGTGGGAAACCTTTCACGCCTTGACGAGTATTACGGAACAATACTCGGCTAGTTCCGTGACGGTCAATCAGTTCACTAATCAACTCTTGGCGAACGTCTAAACGTTGCTCTGCACTGCACTCAGGAGCGTTGATAACTCGTAACATTGGCTCAACGTCTTCTTCGGCAAGTAGTTCGCTAATACTATTCTGTTCTTGTGTACTTAGTGGTTTATCATTCAATAAGGTAGCAACCGCATCTGCCACAGGCTGATACTGTTTTTGTTCTTCAACAAAAGCATTGTAATCATAGAAACGATCTGCATCTAATAATGCGAGGCGAGCAAAGTGGCTCTCTTGCCCTAATTGTTCTGGTGTTGCGGTTAATAATAAAACTGCAGGAATTTGTTTTGCTAATTCCGCCACAAATTGATATGCCATACTTGGATTTTGCTCATTCCATTCTAGGTGATGAGCTTCATCAACAATTAGCATATCCCATTGACTTGTCAGGATCTGTTTTGCTCGTTGCGGACTTTGAGATAACCAGTCAATAGAACAAATGACTAAAGATTCCGTTTCAAACGGATTTTCACTGACATCATTGTCATCATCATCTTTTTTGTTGAAATCCGCACAACGTTCTTCATCAAACAATGAGAAATTGAGACTAAAACGGCGAAGCATTTCTACAAGCCATTGGTGTTGCAAACTTTCAGGCACAAGAACTAACACTCGCTCAACTCGCCCTGAGAAAAGCTGTTGCTGTAAGATCATTCCTGCTTCAATCGTTTTACCTAAACCAACTTCATCGGCAAGTAATACTCGTGGAGCAACACGTTGCCCGACTTCTTTGGCAATGTGTAATTGATGTGGAATTAGACTGGCTCGAATACCTTGCATTCCACGCAGATGAGATTGAAATTGAGCTTGCTGAAATTGGAAAGCACGATAACGTAAGGCAAAACGATCACTGCGATCAATCTGTGCAGAGAAAAGGCGATCCTGCGGTTTGCTGAAACTAATTTTATGATCCAACATCATCTCAGGTAAAACAGCATCTTCGCCAGAATCGACTCGCTTGCCAAGATAAATCGCAACGCCTTGATTTTCAACGACATCATCAACATCAAGTTGCCAACCTTCAAGGCTCGTAATACGATCCCCTTGCTGAAATTGCACACGAGTTAATGGTGCAACCGCCACCGCATACACACGCTGTTCATCTGATGCAGGAAAATTGATGGTTACCGTACGATTATCAACCGCTTGTACCATTCCTAAGCCTAAATTATTTTCCGATTCGCTGATCCAACGTTGCCCAACAACAAAACTCATAATATCCTCTTTTTATATTCTTTAAGCGGCTATTTTACCTGATTTTTCGTTTGGTAAGCGGTAAGATTTACTGAAACTTTTGCAAATCTCGTGCGACTGTTTAGTTTTATGGCGATTATAAACTTTGATAGAGTTTAAACGCTTGTCCGTCCGACATACTGGCAAGATAGTCACAAATAATTCTTGGGCGTTTACTCTCTTCACTCAGTTTCCAACGTTCTGCTACACTTTTTGGGAGCAAGCGAGTTGGGTCGCAACTGAGCATATCAAATAATTCCATTAAAATTCTCTGCCCTTTATATTCCACTCGCTGCGTTTTGACATCACAAATAACATATTGATACACAAACTCTTTCAACACATCTAAAACTTGTTTGACTTCTTTTGGCAAACAGGCGTTAAAACGCAGTAATGGCTCATCAAAATCAGCCATTTCGTGCCATTTTACGTTAGTAACAAAATAATTGACTAATGCCCCAATCACATCTTTTCGCTCATAGCGGTGAGATGAGAATAATTTTTGGCTAATTTCAGGCAAGCGTTTTTGTAGCCATTCCGAATCACATTCAAGTAAGGCTTGTTCGGCATATTGCCACGACTGTGGCGTTACCATTCCTCCCACAATCGCATCTTCTAAATCGTGTACGCCATAAGCAATATCATCGGCAAGTTCCATAATACTGCAATCAAGGGATTTATATCGGGTCGTATTTGGTAACTGTGGATTTGAGTTCGGCACAACCGTAGTAAATAAAATGCGATCTTGCTCAGATAACGGGGCAAGCACCCAATCAAAAAAGCGTTGATCATCATCGAATAAGCCTTTGCTCGTTTTTATCTGATGTAAATTGATATAACGACTTTCAGGAATAATTTTAGGCTCTCGTGGAGAAGTCTGAGACAGCAATGCAGGATATTTGATAATACCGAGTAAGGTTCGGCGAGTTAAATTCATTCCTGCATTTTCAGTATAAGGCTCTAATTGTGTCACAATGCGGAAAGATTGAGCATTTCCTTCAAATCCGCCAAGTTCTCGCATTTTATAATTTAATGCCATCTCGCCACCGTGTCCAAAAGGCGGATGTCCAATATCGTGAGCAAAACAGAGCGATTCAATTAAGCTACGAGAAGGAAGTAAAGCGGTTAGATCTTCCCCGAAATTTGCACATTTTTGCAAGGAACAGACCGCTTGAAACCCTGCTTTGTCTTCATTTAATTTAGCTCTCAAGCTACTGCCGATTTGAGCGACTTCAAGGGAGTGAGTTAAACGTGTTCGATAAAAATCATCTTCCCCAACGGCGTGAATTTGCGTTTTGGCTTGTAAACAGCGAAAGGCTTCGGAGTGTAAAATCCGCCCACGATCTCGTTGAAATGGCGAACGATGATCTTGCTCTCGCTGTTTATCCCCTAAAAAGCGTTCTGTCCAAATGCTATTTTTGATTTGTGTGTCTGTCATTATGCTTCCTTATCGCAATAGATCTACGGCATTTACTACTTTTCAGCTATAATACGCTCTTTTTATTTCTGTTCAATCATTATCCAAATGGCACTCTTTTACTCTGATAAACCTGCAAAAAAATCCACTAAACCAACCGCTTTACAACGCTTTGATATTCAAGATTTAGACTATCAAGGCTTAGGTGTCGCAAAGTTAAATGGTAAAACTTGGTTTGTGGAGAACGCCTTGCCGAATGAGCAAGTTGAAGCCACAATTTTGGAAGAAAAACGCCAATATGGGCGAGCCAAAGCGGTACGATTTTTGCAAAAATCTGCAATTAGACAATCACCAGCTTGCCCTATTTACAGCCAGTGTGGCGGTTGCAAGATGCAACATTTACCCGTAGAACTACAACGAGAAACCAAGCAAAAGGCGCTATTTCAACGTTTGCAAAAACTACAATCTCAACCCATTCAGCACCACGAAATGCTTGTTGGTTCGGCGTTTGGCTATCGCCGCCGAGCTAAATTACATATTAGCTTAACTAAAAATGCACTATCTCTTGGTTTCCGCCAAGCAAACTCTCAAACGGTTACTCCCCTTGGGCATTGCAATGTGTTAGAGCCTGAACTTGCACAACTTCTTCCCTATTTACAGCAATGTTTTGCTAACTGGAAACAGAAAAAACGACTTGGACATATTGAGCTAGTCCGAGCGGATAATGGCATTGCATTGTTATTGCGTCATCTAGGTACGTTGGATATTGAGGATGAAAAAGCCTTGCGAGACTTTGCGGAGCAACATCATTTATTGCTATTTGTAATGTTTGATAAAGACGAAATTGAACAGTGGCGTGGCGATCTGCCTTACTATGAGATCAATGGCTTGTTGCTACGTTTTTCAATTCGTGATTTTATTCAAATCAATGCAGCTTTAAATCAACAAATGGTAAACCAAGCAATCGAATGGCTGGTACTTTCTAAGCAAGATCGTGTGTTAGATCTCTTTTGTGGAATGGGCAATTTTACCTTGCCGATGGCAAAATTTGCCCAACAAGTTGTGGGGATTGAAGGAGTTGAACCAATGGTTGAGCAAGCAAGGCAAAATGCCGAACTCAATCAGATTGAAAATGCACAATTTTTCCAAACCGACCTAGACCAACCATTTGTCGATAAGCCTTGGGCAAAGCAAACCTTTAATAAAGTGCTACTTGATCCTGCTCGTAATGGTGCATTATTTGCTCTCGACCATCTCTGTCAGCTCTCGCCAGAACGGATTGTGTATGTTTCGTGCAACCCTGCCACCTTAGTGAGAGATGCGGAAAAACTAATTCAACAAGGTTATCGTCTCGAAAAATGTGCAATGATCGATATGTTCCCTCACACAGGGCATTTAGAGTCGATTTCGTTGTTTGTTAAGGTGTAAAATACACAATGAGTTAAGCGGTAGGTTTATTATCATTTTTTACAAAATTCACTACATAACCTACCGCTTAATACAAATAACGACTAGGTATTAGTCGTCCAATTCTGCTTCACTTTCTTCCAATTCATCTGCCATTGCACTGAGTGCATCACGCGTTAATTGAGCAAGGGCTTTGTAAAAGCCTGTATCAAAGGCTTCCACTTTGCCTAAAAATTTACTCAAGCAAGGTAATAAAAAGGTTTCAAAAAGTGTTTGTTGGGCTTCAGTTGAGTCTAGATTGTCCTCAATCCAAGATGCTGTAAGCAGTAATAATGCAATATGATCAGGGTTGTCTAATTCAGGCATTCCACGCTGTTGGCGAAAGGCGACAAAATCATTTACGTTTAATCCATAGGCAGAAATTGTTGTAGCAATAGCACCGTTATTTGCAAAAAGATCTTGATAACTCACCGCTAGTTGCGTAGGGTTAGCATCTTTCTCAAGGGTGGTTAGAGCTTGCTCACTTTGACTGTCAGTGGATAATGCCCAGTTGCTACGAAGTCCACCTTGTGCCAACCACGCAAAAGTGCCTGCTAGAATAGGATCAGTGGGTGAACGGTAAAACAGGTTGCCAAATAAACGGCAAAGTAGAGAAAAATCGTTAATTGTTGTTTGGTTCATTATGTTTAATCAATTGAAATAAAAATGCTATGTTACACGAATCCATAGCAGAAACGAAAAGGAAAATAAGATGAAATATATCGGTGCACACGTTAGTGCTTCTGGTGGTGTGGAAAATGCGGTGTTACGCTCGGTTGAGATTGGCGCAAATGCCTTTGCGTTATTTACGAAAAACCAACGCCAATGGAAAGCTCCGCCACTTAAACAAGAAACGATTGAAAAATTTAAACGTTTTTGCCAAGTACATCAGTTTTCTGCCGATCAAATTTTGCCCCACGATAGTTATTTGATTAACCTTGGTAATCCTGAAGCCGAAAATTTGGCAAAATCTCGTGAAGCCTTTATTGATGAGATGCAACGTTGCGATCAGCTCGGTTTAAAATTACTTAATTTTCACCCTGGTAGTCATCTAAATAAGATTTCAGAAAAAGAATGTTTGGCTCGTATTGCTGAGTCTCTCAATATCGCAATAGACACTGTACCCAATGTGGTTGCAGTTCTGGAAAATACCGCAGGGCAAGGGTCAAACTTAGGTTGGCGATTTGAACATTTGGCAGAAATTATTGAGCAGGTAGAAGATAAATCCCGAGTGGGTGTCTGTTTAGATACTTGCCATTTATTTTCAGCAGGCTATGACATTAGTTCATTAGCAAGCTGTGAGCAAGTCTTTAGTGAATTTTCTGATATTGTAGGTTTTGACTATTTGCGTGGTATGCACATCAATGGCTCTAAAACGCCACTTGCAAGCCGAGTAGATAGACACGATACCTTAAGAGAAGGAACAATTGGAACAGATGTGTTTCAGTTTATTATGCAAGACTCACGTTTTGACCGTATTCCGCTTATTTTAGAAACAATCAAACCAGAAATCTGGGCTGATGAGATAAATTTCTTACGTTCGTTGGAACAAAAGTAAGTTATACTTGTCGGAGAAATGGCTCAGATGATCGTCTGAGCCAATTATTTTATACCGTTTATTTCTTCAATTTTTTAGGAGTGCTTCGCTTTTCTGTTCTGGCGAGACAAATTTATTATGCAAAAATTATTTTTCACACTGGCAAAATCAGTTTTCTTTATGATGAGTTTCATTACATTAGTGACTTATTCTTCGCTAGCAAATGCAAGTTTAAGTACCAAAGCAGCAACCCCAAGCCAAATTATCAATAAAAAAGCTACTGTGAAAAATAAGGTTTTAGCTAAAGATACGCCAAATCATCACAACGTAAGCAACGCTAACAAAGTTCTCTCAACCTATCGCCAATGGGCAGGTACTCGCTACCGTTTAGGCGGCACAACTAAAGCGGGTATTGATTGCTCTGCATTTGTTAGAACCACAATGAGTAATGCCTTTAATATTCATCTTCCACGCTCTACGGCAGAACAAAAAAATTCTGGCAAATCTATTTCAAAATCAGACTTAAAACCAGGCGATTTAGTTTTCTTCCGCAAAAATAATCACGTTGGTGTTTATATTGGCGGTGGCAAATTTGTTCACGCAAGCTCTAGCCGAGGCGTTATAACGAGTTCTTTATCTGAAAAATACTGGGCAAAAACTTACACACAATCACGCCGAGTACTTTAAACTCTTCTAGTTTTAAGCCGCATATCTTGTTTGATGATGAGATGTGCGGTTTCTTATTTGATGAATCACATTCGTAATTACACCAGCAACTTGAATTTCGTTCCAATCTGAAATGCGTAAATTGGGTTCAGCCACATCAAGTGAAAATAAAATCTTTTCTTGACCAATTTGATTAAAAAACTGATAAAACTTGTATTCACCATTTTTCTCAAGTACAAAAAGATCGTTAATTAAGATCCGCTCACTTTGCTCTACAATTAAAAGATCATCTAACTCGATACCCCACGCAATCAGATTTGGATTTTTAACGTGAATAAAAAAGGTATCCGTTGGCTTACGAATACAAAGTGAATTGAGATCTAATTTGATTGAACGCTGAGCGTTAAAATCACGATATAACGGTATTGGTTGATAAGATAATTCACGCGTTAATGTTCTAAGGTGTGCCATAATTTTTCTCCTGCTATTTCACAGTCTGATTTTTATTCAATACGATCAGTAAACTGTGTGTTTATACAGGTTATTTTACTGTTCAAAAAAACAGTGTCAATAAAAAAGATCAATTTTTTTGTAAATTTATACAGTACTCATAAATAAGATCCAAATAAAAAGCCATAATCAATTTAATGACTATGGCTTGAGTTATTGAAAAGGTATTTTTATTCAGATACCAAACGTGGCACTCTTTATTTTGATAAAAGCAGATTTGCTAAGGTTTTTACGCCAATTCCTGTTGCTCCTGTTGCCCATAAATCACTTGCGGTTTTACGGAAAGTGGCTGCACAGTCAATATGTAACCAATTTTGTTGGTAATTTTTCACAAAATAAGATAAGAATGCCGTTGCAGTGCTTGCCCCTGCTGGTACAGGAACAGAGCCTACGTTTGCAATATCTGCAAAGGAAGAAGCGGTTTGATTACGGTGGAAATCTTCAAACGGTAAACGCCAGAATGGTTCTTTTTCAGATTTTGCCGATTGTAATAAATCTGAAACTAACTGTTCGTCCATTGAGAGTACTGCGTGGTAATCATTTCCTACGGCAACTTTTGCTGCCCCTGTTAAAGTGGCACAATCAACAATAAATTGTGGATTTTGTTTATCCGCTTCAATTAAACCATCAGCTAATACTAATCGTCCTTCTGCATCGGTATTAAGCACTTCAACACTCACGCCATTACGATAATGAATGATATCGCCTAGCTTAAATGATCGGCTACTTACCATATTTTCGGCACAGCAGAGATAAAGTTTCACACGCTGATTTAAACCACGAGCAATCGCTAAACCTAAAGCACCCGTTACTAATGCTGCTCCACCCATATCGGCTCTCATTGTGGACATTGAATCACTTGGTTTAATGCTATATCCGCCTGTATCAAATGTAATACCTTTGCCAACTAAACAAGCTAATACAGGTGCATCAGGGTTTCCTGTCGGGTTAAAATCAAGCTGTAACATCGCGGGCATATTGGCAGAACCTTTACCAACTGTCCAAATACCTAAATAACCACGATCTTTTACTGCTTCACGAGAGATGATTTCAAAAGATACTTTACCTTTGCCTGCATATTTATCCGCTTGATGTACGATAAATTCAGCCGCTTTGTGAGCTAATACTTCAGGAGTTAATGTATCAGACGGTTCATTGATAATTTCACGAGTAAAAGTTGAACAAGCTAAACGAGCATCAAATTCAGCCTGATCGCTATTTAATGCAGGAAATGTGATTTCTCCCGTACTTTTTACGCTCACAAAACCTTGTTGAAACGCCCAACTCTCTTCTAATCCCCAGCCTTCACCCACCAAAGCAACATTTAAAATACCTTGATTTTTAATTTTACGAGCGGCTTTTTGAATACTGACTAAGGGGGCTTTCTGTAAATGAATAGTCATTCCATTTTGATTTGCCGAAAGTAGTGCATCTTTTCCCCACTGTTCGGCGGCAGGCTGTTTTGATAGTGTGATTTGCATTGCTGACATAATGTGTCCTTATGTTATAAAAATGATAAGCGGTCAGTTAGGCAGAAAATTTTGCAAATTTTTAGCACAATCTCACCGCTTAGATGAAAATAAATTATTGACCACTCCACGCACGCAATACTTTATCACGAGCTTGAACTTTTTCTTCTGCGGTTGATTTATAGTTATAGTTAAACACTGCACCTTCCCAATCACCATAGTTTGGATTTGGTAATACAATAAATTTCTTACCAAATAGCTGGCGATTTTCAGCAACTAATGCTCGACGATCTGCATTCGATTTTTTGTAGAAAGCATCGCCAAAATCGTTTAAGTTATCACCAATGTAAAGTACGATTTCATAGCCTTGTTTTTCAATCTCTTCAAAACGAGGGGTTTTATTTGATTTATCTTTTTTCAAAAATAGTGTCTGCTCACTCGCTCCTTTGAACCCTAAAGTTTTCATATCATCTAAGGTTGCAACTTTTTCACCATCGTCTTTACGGTTAGATACATAGAACATTGTACCACCGTGGCTATTCACATAATTATTAAACTCTACTGCACCTGCAATCGCTTTGGTTTCACGCGCATTTACCCAACGAGTCCAATCTTTACCATCAAAGGCTTTGTTATTTTTAATTTGCCAAGCCGCATAAGCACTGTTATCCATCATTGTTTCATCTAAATCAACGACAACCGCTTTTTTCTTACCTTTCGCCACTTTAGCTTTATCAAAAGCAACTTGTGCGGCATTAAATGCTTGGTAAGCAAGTGCTTGGTATTCCCCTGATTCTTGTACCCAGTTTACCCCTAATACTGCGTGTTGTTGTAGTTTTTCTTCACCATTTTGTTGCGGTGTCGCACAGCCTGTTAGTGCAAAAATAGAACAAATTGCAAGGGTAGAAAGTTTGATCATTGGCTTCATTGTTGTCTCCTTTTATGTAAAGAAATGTCAAAATCCAAGCTATTATACTGCTAAAATTTGTTAAGAACGAGTAAAGAGATTGATTTTTAGTGAATTTCTATTATCTTACCTTGCCGAAAGTTTATGCAACTTTCAGTATCTTGATAAATAATGTTATTAACTTGAAAGGAAACACAATGTCTTTTTTACTCAAATTTACTCAATTTGTGAGCAAAACCTTTGCCCTTTGGGTGATTGTTTTTGCATTTATTGCAGCACAATTTCCAGAAACTTTTAAAATGTTTGTCCCTTGGATTCCTTATTTACTTGGTATTGTAATGCTAGGAATGGGTTTAACCCTTACATTTAAAGATTTTGCGGAAGTAACGCGTAATCCTAAAGCGGTAATTATTGGTGTAGTTGCACAATTTGTTGTGATGCCAAGTATTGCTTTCTTACTTGTGAAATTATTCCAACTACCACCTGATCTTGCTATCGGTGTAATTCTGGTTGGAGCTTGCCCTGGTGGTACATCATCAAATGTAATGACCTTTTTAGCGAAAGGAAATACCGCTCTTTCTGTTGCTTGTACCACAATTTCAACCTTACTTGCTCCAGTTTTAACACCTGCGGTGTTCTATCTATTTGCAAGCCAGTGGCTAGATATTAACGCAAGTGCAATGTTTATTTCTGTATTACAAATGGTTCTTTTACCTATTTTTATTGGGTTAGTCATTCGTGCTATTTTCAAAGAAAAAATTGAGCAGTTTAGCCAAACAATGCCGCTAATTTCTGTTGTTGCAATTGTATTGATCGTAACGGCGGTTGTGGCAGTAAGTAAAGATCGTATTATCGAGTCAGGTTTACTTATTTTTGGTGTTGTCGTGCTACATAACTGCTTAGGCTATTTGGTTGGATATGGCGTTGCTCGTTTATTCAAACTTCCACTGGCTGATAGCAAAGCTGTATCTATTGAAGTAGGTATGCAAAACTCTGGTTTAGGTGCAGCATTAGCCGCCATTCACTTTAAAGCTAATCCATTGATTGCTGTACCAAGTGCTGTATTCAGTTTCTGGCACAATATTTCAGGCCCGATTTTAGCGATGATTTTCAGTGCAATGAAATCAGATAAAAATAATAAATAACGGCTTAGCTAATTATTCAGATACATATTTCTGCTCTCTTGCATCAGTAGGAGAGCAGAAATATAAAATATAACAAATCGCTTTATATTATATCTAGACATCATAAAACCGCCCTATAAATAAGAATGTTTATCAATAACTTAGCAATATTTAACTAATTTATTCTATTTATATGGTTTTATTCCAAAAAACTCTAATCTATATTTCCTTATTATTTTTCACGCTTTCACTTACCGATTATAAATAGCCGACTTAATTTTTTATGTGGGGAATAATATGAGTAATGAAGATCTGAAGAATTTTTCTTTTCCACCTGAAACTGCCAAATTTTTATCTGAATTAGATAGCCTAGAATTAGCGTGGTTATCTGGTTTCTGTTGGGCAAAAGCAAAAAATCAGAGTGGTTCTCTAAATGCAAACTTACCGCAAGTTAATGAAACGAGTATAAATACTGTTATTGAGCCTTTATCTGTTACCATACTTTCTGCTTCGCAAACAGGTAATGCAAAAAGTGTCGCAAGCAAACTAGCAGAACGTTTGAAAGCCGAAGGTATTCAAGCTAAATTAGTTTCAGCTAAAGATTATAAAGCCAAAACTATTGCCGATGAGCGTCATTTATTCTTAGTTACATCAACTCAAGGGGAAGGTGAACCGCCAGAAGAAGGCGTTGTGCTATTTAAGTTATTAAACGGTAAAAAAGCCCCTAATCTTAATAATCTTGAGTTTGCTGTACTTGGATTAGGTGATAGTTCCTATCCAAAATTCTGCCAAGCGGGCAAAGATTTCGATCAACGTTTTGCAGAATTAGGGGGTAAACGATTATTAGATCGTGTCGATGCCGATTTGGATTTCACCCCAACCGCAGAGCAATGGATTGAACAAGTTGTTAGCTTACTAAAACAAAAAAACAGCCAAGCACAGCCTAGCGTACAAATTGCTAAAACAGTAAATTCAGCGTCTGAAAGTACATCTATTTACACGAAAGAAAACCCTTTTGAAGCCCCACTACTCACCAATCAAAAAATTACCGCTCGTCAGGCGGAAAAAGATGTTCGTCATATTGAACTTGATCTCGCTGGTTCAGGATTACACTATACTGCGGGTGATGCCTTAGGGGTTTGGTTTGAAAATGATCCTGCTTTAGTTGCTGAAATTGTGAGTACATTACACCTTAATCCCGATGAAAATGTTGAAGTCGCAGGCAAAACATTATCCCTTTCCCAAGCACTTCAAAAGCATTTTGAGCTCACACAAAATACCCCTGCATTTGTTAAACAATATGCTGAATTATCAGGGAGTAGGAAATTAAGTAGTCTTATCAAAGATAATGAAAAATTTACAGCCTATGTACAAAACACGCCATTAGTTGCCGTATTAAATGACTATCCAACTAAGAAATTAACTGCATTGCAATTTATTAGCTTATTAAGACCGCTTGCACCACGTCTATACTCAATTTCATCATCTCAAGCTGAAGTGGGAGAAGAAGTACATCTTAGCGTTGGTGTGGTTCGCTTTGAGCATAATGGAAAATTACGCAGTGGTGCTGCCTCAAGTTTCTTAGCAGATCGAGCAGAAGAACAAGGCTCTGTGCGTGTCTTTGTCGAAAAAAATGAGAATTTCCGCCTACCTAGTGATCCGAGTAAACCAATCATAATGATCGGTTCAGGCACAGGTATTGCCCCTTTCCGAGCATTTGTCCAACAACGAGCCGCTGAAGAAGCAGAAGGCAAAAACTGGTTAATTTTTGGTAACCAACGCTTTACGCAAGATTTCTTATATCAGACAGAGTGGCAACAATTCGCAAAAGATGGCTTTCTACACCAATATGATTTTGCTTGGTCACGAGATCAAGAACAGAAAGTCTATGTACAACATAAAATTTTAGAGCAAGCCGAATTAGTCTGGCAATGGATTCAACAGGGGGCTTATCTCTATGTTTGTGGCGATGCTAGCCGTATGGCAAAAGATGTTGAGAATGCGTTATTAGAAGTCATTGCAACACAAGGAAAACTGTCTAGCGAAGATGCGGAAGAATTTTTAAATGAATTGCGAGAGCAGAAACGCTATCAGCGTGATGTTTATTAAATAAAAGTGGGAGTTAAAAATGAGTAAAGATAAAAAAGAAGAACAATTACTAGAGTGGCAAACTAAGCCACTTTCTGATAATGAACGTTTAAAATCACAAAGTAACTTTTTGCGTGGTACTATTTTAGATGATTTGGCCGACCCTTTAACGGGTGGCTTTAAAGGTGATAACTTCCAACTTATCCGCTTTCACGGAATGTATGAGCAAGATGACCGAGATATTCGAGCGGAACGCCTAGAAGAAAAATTAGAACCACTTAAATTTATGTTGCTACGCTGTCGTTTACCTGGTGGGATTATTCAACCATATCAATGGATTGAAATTGATAAATTTGCACGCGAACATACTTACTATCAATCTATCCGCCTAACTAACCGCCAAACTTTCCAATATCACGGTGTACCCAAAGGCAAATTACAGCCAATGCACCGTTTATTGCATAGTATTGGCCTAGACTCAATCGCTACCGCTGCGGATATGAACCGCAATGTATTATGTACCTCAAACCCGATTGAGTCTGAATTACATCAACAGGCTTATGAATTTGCTAAGAAAATTTCCGAACATTTATTACCTCGCTCAAGAGGCTATTTAGACGTTTGGATCGATGGTAAAAAAGTAGAAAGTTCAGATGATCTTTTCAAAGAAGAAGAACCCATTCTAGGTAAAACATTCTTACCACGCAAATTCAAAACCGCTGTTGCTATTCCACCATTAAATGATGTCGATGTTTATGGTAATGATATGAATTTCATTGCTATTCAAGATGAAAATGGGCAACTTGCAGGCTTTAATGTACTTGTTGGTGGCGGGCTTTCTTTTGAACACGGTAATACAAAAACCTACCCTAATGTTTCTTTAGAATTAGGCTATGTCCCTTTAGATAAGACATTAGATGCTGCGGAAGCTGTTGTAACCACACAACGTGATTTTGGTAATCGTAACGACCGTAAAAATGCACGTACTCGCTATACGATTCAAAATATGGGGCTAGATAGATTCCGCGAAGAAGTTGAGATACGAATGGGCATAAAATTTGAGCCTACTCGCCCATTTAAATTTACGGAACGTGGTGATCGTATTGGCTGGGTTCACGGTATTGACAATAAGTGGCATTTAACTTGCTTTATTGAAAGTGGGCGAATCACAGACCAACCTCATTTACCGTTAATGACAGGAATGTTGGAACTAGCCAAAGTACACAAAGGTGATTTCAGAATTACCGCTAACCAGAATATTATCATTGCAAATGTTGCAGAAGAAGATAAAGCACAGATTGAAAATATTGCTCGTCAGTATGGTTTAATTCGCCCTGAAGTCACAAAACAGCGTGAATATTCAATGTCTTGTGTATCTTTCCCAACCTGTCCGCTTGCAATGGCAGAAGCAGAGCGTGCTTTACCTGATTTCGTGACTGAATTGGATAAATTGATGGCAAAACATAATGTGTCTGACGATTACATTATTACACGCATCACAGGTTGCCCAAACGGTTGTGGGCGAGCAATGTTATCGGAAATCGGTTTAGTAGGAAAGGCGATTGGTCGTTATAATCTACACATCGGTGGTGATCGTGAAGGATTACGAATTCCACGTTTATATCGAGAAAACATTACCTTAGAACAAATCATCAACGAACTTGATGTACTTATTGGACGTTGGGCAGTAGAAAGAGAGTATCAAGCAGAATCTTTTGGTGATTATGTTATCCGAGCGGGAATCATTGCCCCAGTGACCGATGCCCCTAAAGATTTCTGGGTAGTCAATTAGTTCATTTAAGTTAATAAAAGCCACTATGATTTACTATAAACCATAGTGGCTTTTTACTTATCTATTTTCTCTGTATTACTTATGCGGATTACGCGTATTACTATCAACTAAATTACGCATTAGTAACGCATAATCAAGTTCAACATCAGCTGGAACATCTAAGAAAACAAAATGACCATCACCAAGCCCTGCTTCAACACTTTCATTTTTACGATTTAGCATTCGCTCAATTTTGAAGACAATATTGCCTTTCGGTGTCATCATTTCGACTTCATCGCCGAGTAAAAATTTATTTTTTACTGCTACTTCCGCCATTCCTTGCTCATTACGTTTGCCTGTAAACTCCCCGACAAACTGCTGACGTTCAGAAATAGAATAACCATAATCATAATTTTGATATTCGTCGTGAGTATGACGGCGTAAAAATCCTTCCGTATAGCCACGATGAGCAAGAGATTCTAAAGTATCCATCAATGATTCATCAAAAGGTTTCCCTGCAACAGCATCATCAATCGCTTTACGATAAACTTGAGCAGTTCTAGCACAGTAATAGAATGATTTTGTACGACCTTCGATTTTCAATGAGTGAACACCGATCTGAGCTAATTTTTCAACGTGTTGTACCGCTCTCAAATCTTTTGAGTTCATTATATAAGTACCGTGCTCATCTTCATAAGCGGTCATTTGTTCGTCTGGTTTTTGCGATTCTGCCAGTAAAAAGACTTTACTGGTGGTATCACCTTCACCTAAAGTTGGTGCAACATTTTTGATTTGGATTTGCTGTTCAGGCTCAATTTTATCGGCAACATTGTTTGACACAATATTCCCAACATCATCTAATTTTCCTTCTTCCACCTGATATTCCCAGCGACAAGCGTTAGTACAAGTCCCTTGGTTTGGATCACGCTTATTGATGTAACCAGATAATAAACAACGTCCCGAGTATGCCATACATAATGCACCGTGTACGAAAATCTCAATTTCCATATCTGGCACTTGTTGGCGAATTTCTGCAATTTCATCAATCGATAATTCACGCGATAAAATAACGCGAGTTAGCCCCATTTGTCGCCAGAATTTAACGGTCGCCCAGTTTACCGCATTCGCTTGTACAGAAAGGTGAATATCGACTTGTGGAAAATGCTCACGCACAAGCATAATTAAACCAGGATCCGACATAATTAACGCATCGGGTTGCATTGCCACAACAGGTTCTAAATCTTTAATAAAGGTTTTTAATTTTGAGTTATGCGGTGCGATATTCACTACCACATAGAATTTTTTTCCTTGAGCGTGTGCTTCATCAATACCAATTTTTAAATTAGCGTGATTAAATTCATTATTACGCACACGCAAGCTATAACGTGGCTGCCCTGCATATACAGCGTCTGCACCGTAAGCAAAAGCGTAACGCATATTTTTCAGCGAGCCAGCAGGCGATAAAAGTTCAGGTTTGTTTTGTAACATTTCTATTCTCTTTCTGATAACAAGTCAGCACCTTCTAGATGAAGGCGTAAAAAAGGCGACATTCTAACGGAATATCGCCTTTTGAGTAAGCGGAAAGTTTATAAAACAGGAGATTAAATAGAATAATTTTCTAAGGTTTCTAAAATAACATCTAACATAAACTCGATAAAGATAGTTGAATCATTTGCGTTATCGGCTTCTGCTAATACTTGATAATAACGAGATTGATGATCATAAACTATTGTTTCAACAGGAATCCAAGCAAAAATAGGGTTCCATTGGCTTAAAATCACATTTTGCCATAATCGTCCAATTCTCCCGTTACCATCTTCAAAAGGGTGGATCATCTCAATCTCATAATGCACCACTGCACTTTTAATCAATGACGGAATATCATCTTCTTTTGCCCATTGAAACAGATCACTAACGAGTTTCTCTACAAATTGTGGTCTCGCTCCCATATGGATAAGTTGCCCAGATGAGTTATAGATCCCAACATCTTTAGATCTAAATTGTCCAGTTTGATTGACTATCCCTTGCGTTAGCAATTGATGAGCTTTAAGAAAATCATCAATAGAATAAGGATCATAGCTCATCATTTCATCATAGGCATCATAAGCATTTTTAACTTCTTGGATTTCTCTAGGGTGTCCAAGTACTCGCTTACCTTCAATAATTGCCGTTACTTGTTCCAACGTTAAACTATTATTCTCAATAGCAAGAGAAGATTGAATAGAGCGGATACGATTTTCTTTGCGTAAATGTAAATTACGTTCATATTGCGTCTGTAAAGTACCTAGCTTATGTGAAATAGCAACAACCTTATTCAGCATTGAGTTGGTAATCGAAAAAGGAGGCTTCATTTATATTTTTCACCTTTATAAAAATTATCTACCATAGGATCAGCCTGTTTAGATTGTAGGATACCATTCAACATCGCACCCTACAAATCATCCATACTACTTAACCGTTAGCTTTATCAATCAAAAACTGACTTAACAATGGCACTGGTCTGCCTGTTGCACCTTTAGCTGCCCCTGATTTCCACGCAGTGCCTGCAATATCAAGATGTGCCCAAGGGTATTTTTTCGCAAAATTCGATAAGAATACGCCAGCAGTAATAGCACCACCAAAACGCCCGCCGATGTTCGCAAGATCAGCGAAGTTTGATTTAAGTTGCTCTTGATACTCTTCACCCATTGGTAAACGCCACGCTTTATCTTCCGCTTGTTCGGCAGCAGAGAGAAGTCCGTTCGCTAACGTATCGTCAGTTGAAATTAAACCGCTATTATGTAGCCCTAATGCCACCATACAAGCTCCCGTTAGGGTCGCAACATCAATCACTAATTCAGGCTCAAAACGCTCGACATAGGTGAGTGCATCACACAATACTAAACGCCCTTCAGCATCTGTATTTAACACTTCTACGGTCAGTCCCGACATTGTGGTAAGAATATCACCGGGGCGGTACGCATTGCCATCAGGCATATTTTCACAACCAGCCAAAATACCGATGACATTTAACGGTAATTGCATTTCAGCAACTGCTTTCATCGTACCGTAAACAGAAGCTGCACCGCCCATATCGTATTTCATTTCGTCCATTGCTTCTGAAGGTTTAATCGAGATACCGCCAGAGTCGAAAGTCATTCCTTTTCCGACCAAAACAATCGGTTTAGCATTCGGATTTGGGTGGTTTTTATATTCAATAATAGACATATAAGCAGGATTTTCCGAACCACGAGAAACTGCCAAGTAAGAGTGCATTCCTAAATTCGCCATCTCTTTTTCATCAATGATTGTCGTGGTTACGTTCGGATAGGCGTTAGCCAACGCTTTAGCACAATCCGCTAAATATTTTGGTGTACAAACATTTGGTGGGCAATTTGCCACATCTTTTGCAAAATTTACCCCAGAAACGACCGCTTGAGCTTGTTTTAAAGCAAGTTCTGCGGCCGATATATCACCCGAAACATAAAATTGAACCTGCTCTAAGCGGTTATTTTGTTCAGGTTTTATACTTTTAAAGTCATTGTAGTGATAACGTGTTTCAGCAATACTTTCTACGGCAAAACGTAAATGCCATTGTACAGAACGATCTTTCATCACCACATCATCTAAAGCAAAAGTGAGCTGTGTCGCCCCAGTCTCTTGGGTTATTTGTAATGCTTTTTGCACAATTTGTTTATATTGACGTGGTGTCAATTCGCCTTGTTTACCACAACCTAACACAATAATACGTTCAGCCTTTGCATTGGGGATGGCGTGTAATAATAAGGCTTGCCCCACTTTTACGGGTAAATCGCCTTTATTTAATAAAGCGGTTAAATAACCACCACTTAATTGATCAATTTGTGTCGCCACTTGAGATAGCTGATTATCTTCATAAGCACCGACAACAAGGCAATCGGTAGCTTGTTGTACAATATCATCTTTAATCAAATTAAATTTCATAAATACTCCAGTGATTTTTTTTGCTGAAAAGGGTATGATTACACATTTTTAAGCGGTCATTTTCTATGAAGAATTTGCAAAAAAATGCAAATAACTTACCGCTTGAACTTGCGTTAAAAATGCGAGTCGTAACGCTACCCACTTACGAAAAAATTGCAAGCACTAATTTGCTAAAATGAGAACAACTTCGTGATTTTAAGTAGATACCTAACAAAAGAAATTTTTAAAAGCCAGATTGCTATTCTGTTTATTCTGTTGGTCATTTTCTTCTGCCAACAGCTTGTGCGTGTTTTAAGCTCGGCAGTAAGTGGGCGAGTGCCTACGGATTTAGTATTAAGCCTATTAGGGCTAGGAATGCCAACAATGGCACAGTTAATGTTGCCATTGTCGTTATTTATTGCACTATTGCTCACACTTGGACGTTTTTATGCGGAAAGTGAGATAACCGTAATGCGAGCTTGTGGCGTAGGGCAAAGTATTTTAGTGAAATCTGCTCTATTTTTATCTTTGTTTACCACCGTTATTGCAACCTACAATGTCTTTTGGCTTACACCTTGGGCAATCAATAAGCAGAGTGAAATGTTAGCCGAAGCGAAAGCAAACCCACGTTTTGCAGCGCTATCTGCGGGGCAATTTATGTCGGCTGGGGGCTACGTTCTTTTTATTGATAATATTGAAGAAAACAAAATTAACGATATTTATGTTTTTCAACCTCACCAACAGAAGAAAAATAAACCATCTGTGGTGGTCGCAGAATCTGGTGAATTACAAGGCTTACCGAACGGTGATCAACTGCTTACATTAAGCCATAGCACTCGCTATGAAGGCACTCCGCAAACAGCTGATTTTCGTATTTCTAGCTTTGATAACTATACCGCTTATCTAGGCTATCAAGATGTTGAAACTGATGAAAAATTAGTCCAACGTGCAGATTTAACCAAACTGCTCAATGATACATCACCAGAAGCACAATCTGAATTACACTGGCGTTTAGCGTTAATTTTAGCTGTACCGTTAATGGCATTATTAGCCGTACCGATGAGTAGCGTAAACCCACGTCAAGGACGATTTGCAAAACTACTCCCAGCACTTTTGCTTTATCTCATTTATTTCTTACTGCAAAGTTCGCTCAAATCAGCTGGCAGTTCAGGCAAGGTCGATGCTTCCGTACTGATGCCACTCGTTTCAGTTGCATTCTTATTATTGGGCATTGTGTTAAATGCTTGGGATAGTAAAGGATTATCTGCACTACGTTATCGTTTAAGTGCTAAGAAAGGTGTGAATTAAGATGAATGTATTAGAACGTTATATTGGTAAAACTATTCTTGCATCAATTATGCTCACACTGTTTATGTTGGTTGGGCTTGGTGCAATTATTAAATTTGTAGAAGAATTTCGTGCTGTCGGGCAAGGCTCTTACGATGGCTTACACGCTGCTTATTATACCTTTCTGACCATTCCAAGAGATGTCGAAACCTTTTTCCCGATTGCAGCACTGTTAGGCTCACTAATGGGGCTTGGCACATTAGCAAGCCGTAGTGAATTGGTCGTAATGCAAGCGTCTGGATTTTCACGTTTCCGCATTGGATTAGCGGTAATGAAAACCGCAATTCCACTGGTTATCTTCACAATGGTTATTGGTGAATGGGGCGTACCGCAGACGGAACAATTTGCAAGAAATATGCGTTCTATTGCTCAAAGCGGTGGCTCAATGTTGGCTACGCAAGGTGGTTTTTGGGCAAAAGATGGGAATAATTTCATCTATATTCAAAAGATCAATGATGAAAGAAATTTGAACGATATTTTGATCTATGAATTTGACAAGCGAGAGCTAAAATCCATTCTAAAAGCTCAAAAAGCTGAATATCAGAATGATGAATGGCTATTAAAAAATGTAGAAAAATCCATTATTGGCGAGAACCAAATCAATCAAGATAAACAAACTCAACAATCTTGGCAGACCAGCATTACACCAAGTAAATTAGGGATTGTTTCACTCAAGCCTGAATCGCTATCCATTACAGGATTAGCAGACTATGTTGGTTTCTTGAAAGAAACAGGGCAAGATCCAAAACGTTTTGAAATTACGCTATGGCGGAAAATTTTCCAACCGATCTCAATGGCGGTAATGATGTTGCTAGCAATTTCCTTTATTTTTGGTCCATTACGCAGTAGCACGATGGGAGCAAAAATTGTGATTGGTATCCTTGCAGGTTTTGTATTCTATGTTGCAAATATCGTGTTTGGTAATTTAAGCCTTGTTGTTTCGTGGCTACCTGTTCCACTCGGTGCATTAACCCCAAGTTTAATCTGTTTGATGATTGTATGGTGGTTATTAGGTAAGAAAAGGGATTAAGGAATTTCATAATGTCACAACCACGCTTTGTCCATTTAAAAGTTCACAGTGATTTCTCGATGATTGACGGTTTAGCGAAAATTAAACCGTTAGTCAAAACTTGTGTTGCAAATAATATGGTTGCAATGGCATTAACTGATTTCACAAACTTCTGCGGTTTAGTCCGTTTTTATGGGGAAGCGTTAAGTTCTGGGGTTAAGCCGATTGTCGGGGTGGATATAATGGTTCGCCCTGAGCCAGAAAGTGATGAGTTGTTTGAACTAACACTACTGGCAAAGAATAATGTCGGCTATCATAATATTACCCTTTTAATTTCAAAGGCTTATCAACAAGGTTACTTTCAATTCCCAGTGGTTGAAAAGGCGTGGTTAGCAGAGTTAAATGAAGGCATCATTGTGCTATCTGGTGGGCGTAATGGTGATGTAGGCAAAGCCTTACTTAAAGAAAACTTTACAGAAGCAGAACAGTTAATTCAATTTTATCAACAATATTTTGCCGAACACTACTATCTTTCGCTCTGCCGCACAGGGAGAGCCGATGAAGAACGCTATATTCAACAAGCGGTGGTTTTTGCACAAAAATTTGCAATCCCTGTTGTTGCTGTCAATGATGTCGTTTTTTTACACCAAGATGATTTTGATGCTCACGAAATTCGAGTAGCTATTCACGATAGCTATACGTTAGACGATCCAAAACGTCCCAAAAAATACTCCGCTCAACAATATTTCCGTACTGAAGCGGAAATGTGTGCATTATTTGCAGATTTACCTCAAGCAATTGAAAATACGCTACAAATTGCGCAACGCTGTAATGTAACGATTCGTTTAGGGGAATATTTTTTACCGAATTTCCCAACAGGTGAGTTATCTGTCGAAGATTTCTTAGTCAAGAAATCGAAAGATGGCTTAGAAGAACGCCTTGAGTTTCTCTTTCCCGATCCCGAAGAACGTGCAAACAAGCGGTCTGTTTACGATGAAAGATTGCAAGTTGAGCTAGATGTAATCAACCAAATGGGGTTCCCGGGTTACTTCCTGATTGTGATGGAATTTATCCAGTGGTCAAAAGATAACGATATTCCTGTTGGCCCTGGGCGTGGTTCTGGTGCAGGATCATTAGTTGCCTATGCGTTAAAAATTACTGATCTTGATCCCCTTGAATTTGATCTGCTTTTTGAACGTTTTCTCAATCCTGAGCGGGTTTCAATGCCCGATTTTGATGTCGATTTCTGTATGGACGGACGAGATCGTGTTATTGAACACGTTTCCGAAACCTATGGAAGACAAGCTGTTTCACAGATTATTACCTTTGGTACGATGGCAGCCAAGGCGGTAATTCGAGATGTAGGGCGGGTATTAGGGCACCCTTATAGCTTTGTGGATCGTATCTCTAAATTGATTCCGCCTGATCCCGGAATGACTCTCGCAAAAGCCTTTGATGCTGAGCCGAAATTACCTGAATTATATGACACCGATGAAGAAGTCAAAGCCTTAATTGATATGGCTCGCAAACTTGAAGGGGTAACGCGTAATGCAGGGAAACACGCAGGTGGCGTAGTAATTGCACCCACTGCGATCACCGATTTCTCTCCTCTCTACTGCGATTCAGAAGGACTACACCCTGTTACTCACTTTGATAAAAATGATGTTGAGTATGCAGGCTTAGTAAAATTCGACTTCTTGGGTTTACGCACTTTAACGATTATTAAATGGGCATTGGAGATGATCAACCAACGCCTTGCACGAGAAGGGAAAGAGCCTGTTCGAATTGAAAGTATTCCTCTTGATGATAAAAAAGCCTTTGAGTTGTTACTCAATGCGAAAACTACTGCGGTATTCCAACTTGAATCTCGAGGGATGAAAGACTTAATTTCTCGTCTCAAACCAGACTGTTTTGAAGATATTATCGCATTGGTTGCGTTATTCCGACCAGGCCCCCTAGAGTCTGGAATGGTGCAAAACTTTATTGATCGTAAACACGGAAAAGAACCTGTTTCTTACCCTGATCCACAGTATCAACACGAATCATTACAACCGATTTTAGAGCCAACCTACGGGGTTATTGTTTACCAAGAACAAGTAATGCAGATAGCACAAGTATTAGCTGGCTACACATTGGGTGGTGCAGATTTATTACGGCGTGCAATGGGTAAGAAAAAACCTGAAGAGATGGCGGCACAACGTTCCACCTTTGAAGAAGGAGCGATCAAAAACGGCATTGACGGCGGATTGGCAATGAAAATCTTCGACTTAGTAGAAAAATTTGCGGGTTATGGTTTTAATAAATCTCACTCGGCTGCTTATGCGTTGGTTTCTTATCAAACACTGTGGTTGAAAGCCCATTATCCTGCGGAATTTATGGCAGCGGTAATGACATCAGAGTTAGACAATACAGATAAAATTGTTGGTTTCTATGATGAATGTATCAATATGGGGCTAACGGTTGTACCACCTGATATTAACACGGGAAAACATCGCTTTAGTGTGAATGAAAAAGGCGAGATCGTCTATGGTTTAGGGGCAATTAAAGGGGTTGGCGAAGCACCTGTTGATGCGATTTTAGAAGCTCGTGATAGCGGAGGTATTTTTAAAGATCTGTTTGATCTTACGGCAAGGGTGGATCTTCGCAAAGTCAATCGCCGAACCTTTGAAGGCTTAATAATGGCAGGGGCTTTTGATAAATTAGGCCCTCATAGAGCAGCACTCCTAAAGAACTTAGAAGATGCACTTAAAGCCTCCGACCAACATTCAAAAATGGAAGCCTTAGGGCAAAGTGATATGTTTGGGGTACTTACCGAAACGCCGGAAGAAGTCCAAAATGCCTATGCAAATACCCCAAAACTCAGTGAACAAGCTATTTTAGAAGGTGAAAAATCAACCTTAGGACTTTACTTAAGCGGACACCCAGTAGGACGTTTTTTAAAAGAACTTGCCCATTATGCCCCTGCTCGTTTAAATGAGATACAGCCAACTTATCGCGGGCAAACAGCTTGTGTTGCAGGAATGGTAATGGCATCTCGTATCGCTATAACCAAACGGGGTAGTCGCATTGGTATTGCCACCATTGAAGATAGGTCAGGAAAACTTGATATAACCTTGTTTTCAGAAGCACTTGAAAATTATGGGCATCTATTACAAAAAGATGAAATTATTGTCGCCATCGGCTCAATACAGCACGACGATTTCAGCGGTGGTTTAAAAATGTCTGCTAGAGAACTACTCTCTCTTGATGAAGCAAGAAGTCGTTATGCCAAAAGCCTTGCCCTTGCAATTTCACAAGAGCAACTTACCGCTCATTTTGTTAAAGAATTAACTGAGATCTTAACTCCTTATAAAGATTCAACGTTACCCTTACATTTCTACTACCAAAGCCCTGAAGGACGAGCATTATTAGTAGGAGATCTTGAATGGCGAGTAACCCCGAAAGAGATAATGCTCACCAAGCTAAAAGATTTACTCGGTGAGAATGCCGTTGAATTGGAATTTGAATAAAATTATCGGTTATTAAGGACCTAAAATGCTACGCCGTTTATATACTTTACTTAGTTATATTATTCAGCCACTGCTGTTATTAGTAATGTGGTATCGTGGTAGAACTTTACCTGAATACCGCCAACGTTTATCCGAACGTTATGGATTTTATTCAAAAATAACACCGCCTAAAGCGAATGGGATCGTCATTCACGCCGCATCAGTCGGTGAAGTGATTGCCGCAACGCCATTGATTAAAGTAATTCAAACTCAATATCCTGAGTTGGCCATTACAGTGACAACCGTTACACCAACAGGCTCAGAAAGGGTAAAATCAGCTTTTGGAGATAGTTTATCGCACGTTTATTTGCCTTATGATCTGCCTGATGCAATCAATCGCTTTCTGAAATTTATTAAACCTCGGCTTTTTATTGTGATTGAAACGGAATTATGGCCTAACTTAATTCATCAGATTCATCAACGAAAGATACCATTTGTAATTGCTAATGCTCGCTTATCACCAAGATCAGCTAGACGTTATGGCTGGATAAAAACGCACTTACAAGAAATGCTTAATGAAATCACTCTGATTTTAGCTCAAGATTCTGTAAGTGCTGATCGTTATATCCAATTAGGCTTTAATCCACAACGTTTAGTAAACACAGGAAATCTTAAATTCGATTTAGAAATTACGCCTGAGCTACGTCAAAAAGTCACCGAAACTCGCATTCATCTAAACCTTTCTAACCGCCCTGTATGGGTTGCAGGTAGCACCCACGAGGGCGAAGAAAAAATGATCTTAGATGCTCATCGTAAATTGCTAATCATACACCCAAACCTTGTGCTGATTTTGGTGCCACGACACCCAGAACGCTTTGCAAGTGTCGAAGAGATACTTAGAAAAATGCAAATACCTTATGTTAAGCGGTCAGATCAGCGTGGTGTTTTACCGAATACCCAAGTATTGCTTGGTGATACAATGGGGGAAATGATGATACTATACGGTTTGGCACAAGTCGCTTTTGTCGGCGGAAGTCTTGTGAAACACGGTGGACATAATCCTTTGGAGCCAATAGCATTTGAACTCCCCGTTATCTCTGGCTTACATACGTTTAACTTCCCAGAAGTCTTTAGTAAATTGCGTAATGTCGATGGGGTCATTGAAATTGAGAGTAATGTTGAAGCTCTTGCGAATGCCGTTAATTATTTCTTAGAACACCCTGAGCTAAGTAAAGAGATCAGCCAAGCAGGTTATGATGTTTTAAAAGAGAATCAAGGAGCGTTAAAACGCCACTTAGCATTACTATCGCCTTATTTAGAAGCAAAAGAGAATAAAGATGAATAAAACGGTCATTTACCCTGGTACTTTCGATCCTATTACAAATGGACATTTAGACGTTATTCAACGTTCTACAAAATTATTTGATCAAGTAATTATAGCTGTTGCTAAAAATCCAAGTAAACAACCGCTTTTTAGCCTTGAACAACGGATTGAATTAGTTAAACAAAGTTGTCATCACCTAGATAATGTAATCGTGCTAGGATTTAGTGGCTTACTGGCAGATTTAGCCAAAGATCATAATGCAACCGCATTGATTCGCGGTGTGCGTGGTGGAGCGGATATTGACTATGAAATTCACCTAGCACAACTTAATCAACAACTACAAAATGAATTGGAAACGGTATTTTTACCCTCTTCATTAACGTGGCGTTATCTCTCTTCTACAATGGTACGAGAAGTTTATCGACACCAAGGCGATGTCGCACAATTTGTGCCACGCAATGTTTATCAAGCGTTACAGCAATTAAGGAATGATAATGAGTGAACAAAATAAACAAAATTTAATTTGGATTGATCTAGAAATGACAGGGTTAGATCCTGAAAAAGAGCGTATCATCGAAATTGCCACTATTGTTACCGATAAAGATCTAAATATTCTCGCCGAAGGGCCAGTGCTTGCCATTCATCAATCAGATGAACTGCTCAATAAAATGAGCGATTGGTGTGTCAAAACCCATACGGAAAATGGTTTAGTCGAGCGAGTTAAGCAAAGTAAATTAACTGAACGCGCAGCAGAATTACAAACTCTTGATTTTCTGAAAAAATGGGTTCCTAAAGGTGCATCACCTATCTGCGGAAACAGCATTGCACAAGATAAGCGTTTTCTTTACCGTTATATGCCTGATTTAGCCGAATTTTTCCATTATCGTCATTTAGACGTCAGCACTTTAAAGGAGTTAGCAAGCCGTTGGAAACCAGAAATGCTTAATCAATTCAACAAAAAAAATACGCATTTAGCACTAGATGACATTAAAGAATCTATTGAAGAATTAAAATTTTACCGAGAACATTTTATTAAATTAGATTAAATAACAGACAATAATGACAAAAACACAATTTTATTTTGAAAATGAAATACAAATGTTGGAATTTGGTAGCAAATTAGCGGTCACATTCCAAGATTTTTTTGCAAATCAGCGTGATAAAGGGTTAGTGATTTATCTCAATGGCGAGTTAGGGGCAGGAAAAACCACCCTTACTCGTAGTATCGTACAAGCCTTTGGGCATCAAGGAAATGTGAAAAGCCCAACTTATACGCTAGTGGAAGAGTATCATTTAGCACCTTATTCTCTTTATCATTTTGATCTTTATCGTTTAGCTGATCCTGAAGAATTAGAATTTATGGGTATTCGTGATTACTTCCGTCCACAAACACTCTGTTTATTAGAATGGGCAATGCGTGGGCAAGGAATGATCCCAAATGCAGACATCATCATTCAAATTGATTATGCACAAACGGGCAGAAACCTTGAATTACAAGCACAAAATGAAATCGGGCAAATGATTATTGCAAATTTTCTAGCAAATCATACCGCTTAGTAAAGTCTATTGAGAAATAAAATGAAACATAAACTTTTAAACTTTTTACCGTTGCTCACCTTACTTACCTTTAGCATTACAAGCTATGCGAAAACAGTCATTGCAATTGATGCGGGACACGGTGGAAAAGACCCTGGAGCAATGGGAAAAACCTTAGGTATCAAAGAAAAAGATGTTACCTTATCTATCGCTAAAGAACTAAAAGCGTTACTTGATGCGGATCCAAATTTCCGAGCAGTAATGACCCGTAGCGGTGATTATTTTATTCAGCTACCGAACCGAACCGAAATTGCACGCAAAAATAAAGCGAATTATTTAGTCTCTATTCACGCAGATTCATCGCCAAGCTCGGAGAATTTGCGTGGTGCTTCTGTTTGGGTTTTATCCAATCGCAGAGCGAATGATGAATTAGGTAAATGGCTAGAAGATCACGAGAAACAATCTGAATTACTAGGCGGTGCAGGTTCTGTACTTGCTCAAGCTAACGAGCGTTATTTAAGCCAAACCGTACTAGATTTACAGTTTTCTCATTCACAACGAGCAGGTTATGAATTAGGTAAAACTATTCTCAGTAAAATGAGCAATGTGACTAAACTGGCTAAAAGTGCTCCACAGCACGCAAGTTTAAGTGTGTTACGTTCACCTGATATTCCGTCTATCTTAGTTGAAACAGGCTTTCTCTCAAATGCTATAGAAGAGCAAAAACTCTCTTCTCTTACCTATCGCCGCCAAGTTGCTAGAGCAATCTATAATGGTTTAGTCGAATATCAACGTAAATACTATAAAGTCTCGCCAAAAGCGATTTACACCGAGAAAAGCGAAACGAAAAAAGAGAGTAAAGAAAGCAAATCTGATGCTAAAGAGACGAAAAAGGTAGAGCAATCGCAAGCAAAACAGAACAACACTGAAACTAAAAAAACCGCAGATAAAACATCTAAAGAAACAGTCAAAGGAAATAACCAAACAGAGAAAAAAGACTCAAAGAAAAACCCAGTAAAACAAGAAAAGAATTTAAATAATAAAGAAAAAGCATCTACAGAGAACAAAAAAGAAATCGATGTTAATGCCAAATTCCATATTGTGCAGAAAGATGAGACACTCTACTCTATTGCGAGAATGTATAAAACCACTCCCGAAAAACTGAGTGAGCTTAACGATATTAAACAAAATAAAATTGTGGTTGGGAAAAAATTGAAATTAAAATAAAATTTAGACGCACAAACAAAAAACGAAGTAATCAATATGACTACTTCGTTTTTATTTTCTACACCTTATCGCTATGAAATAGGTACTTCCATCAGTAAAATTTCTGCATTTTCAGATAATGCAGTAACATCAAAAGATTGCGTGTCCCATACAGCTAAGCCATCTCGTTCATTGAGTTCTTTGTCGCCGATTTTCGCATTTCCTTTAATAACAAATACATAAACACCGTTATTTTCTTTATGTAATTGATACGTTTTACTGTGGTTAAGCTCAAATTTTGCTAGTGAGAACCAAGCATCTTGGTGAATCCAAACGCCTTCATCATCAGGATTGGGTGAAAGAATTTGCTGGAAATCATTCGGTTTAGCTTGGTCAGCAATGGTAATTTGTTGATAACGAGGTTCAACATTACGCTTATTGGGAATAACCCAAATTTGCAGAAATTTTACCGCTTGATCACGATTTGCATTCATTTCACTATGAGTAATACCCGTGCCTGCGGACATTACTTGAATATCGCCATTGCGAATAATACTGCCATTGCCCATACTATCTTTGTGAGCTAAATCGCCAGATAAAGGGATTGAGATAATTTCCATATTATTATGGGGATGAGTGCCAAACCCCATTCCGCCTTCGACAAAATCATCGTTAATAACACGCAATGCACCAAAACCTAGGCGTTCAGGATCGTAATAATTTGCAAAACTAAAAGTATGACGGCTTTTTAGCCAACCGTGATCAGCATTGCCACGAGAGTCAGCTGAGTGATAAATATATTTCATTGTAAGTCCTTCATTTTGTATCAACTTAGGGACTATTCTATAATTTCACCTATGCTAGATAAAGGCATTAAAAAGCAATAGACTATTTACAATATGGAAATAATAAACTCATTACTGCTGTAATCTTACGCCAAAATGATTAGCGACTTTTCTTTCTGAACCTTGTAATAAGGGTAGAGCGGATATACGTTTGTTATCAATTACCATTGTTGAACTTCCTCCACCATCTAAATTTAATGCGTAAGTTAGCTTTAACTGAGTTGCGAGTTGTGCTAATTCATTCATTGTCATTCCACGATAGGTAAGTTGCCGCCCTTCAACTACAACTAAATAGAGCCAGTTATGCTTTTCATCTAATCCAATCATTGTTCTTGGGTGCTTACCTGTAAAAATATCTTGCGAACAACCAATTTTGTCGCGTGTGGAGCATTCAAACTTACCTGATTTTTCACTGTAATAATGCCAACCTGCGAGTGCTAACTTCCAGTTAGGCTTGGCAGAAGTAATACGGTTTATTGGATCAATATGGCAATGATGATTGGCGGTACAAGCCAAAAAAGAGCGAGCTAATGTGTCATTGCTTTTTTGCCATTTTTTAAATTGAGAGATATTTAACCCAAGTGGCGAAAGATCTTTACGAAAAAAACTCCCGTTAATTGCAACATTTGTTTGATATTTTCCAGCAAATTCAGAAACGGTTAAGCCCTGATCTTTCGGTAATGTCGTAATCAATTCAAGATTAGGACAATTCAGATCGATCTTACTGATATGAATAACGCCGTTTTCGCTACGATTTTCAATGCAAGATGAGTTTGCTTGAGCAGTAGAGAGCAGCAAGAAAATAAAAAACAAAAAAAGAGATTTCATTGGCATAATGTTAGAGAAAATTAGCGTAGGATTGTCGCCTAAAATGACAGAAGTAGAAAGCAGATAATCTCAATAAGCGGTAAGATTTTCGTAAAAATTTACAAATAACACAAATAACCAACTAAAAAGCGTTATTTCTCGACATCTATTGAATATAGCGGTAGAATTACCGCCTATTTTTCTATCTGTATTTTATATACCGACTATTTTTAAATTACTGAGGTTAAAATGTCATTCTCAATTGAAACAACTCAAGGCTTAGAACGCCGTGCAACCGTTACTGTCGCTGCAGATAAAGTAGAAGCAGCTTACCGCGAACAATTAAAAGGTTATGCAAAAAATGCACGCGTTGATGGTTTCCGTAAAGGTAAAGTACCACATTCTATTATTGAGCAACGCTATGGTTTAGCGGCTCGTCAAGATGCGTTATCAGAAGAAATGCAACGTGCATTCTTTGATGTTGTAATCAATGAAAAAATCAACCTAGCAGGTCGTCCAACATTTACACCAAATAACTATGAAGCAGGTAAAGATTTCTCTTTCGTTGCAACCTTTGAAGTATTCCCTGAAGTAGAATTAAAAGGCTTAGAAAGTATTGAAGTTGAAAAACCAGTTGTTGAAATCAGCGATGCAGATTTAGATAAAATGGTTGATGTATTACGCAAACAACAAGCTACTTGGTCTGAAACAACCGATGCTGCAAAAGCAGATGATCGTGTAACTATCGACTTCGTAGGATCTATTGATGGCGAAGAGTTTGAAGGTGGTAAAGCATCTGACTTCGTATTATTTATGGGTCAAGGTCGTATGATCCCTGGTTTTGAAGAGGGTATCGTAGGTCATAAAGCAGGTGAACAATTTGATATTGATGTAACATTCCCAGCAGAATATCACGCAGAAAACTTAAAAGGTAAAGCAGCGAAATTTGCTATCACCTTGAAAAAAGTAGAAAACATTGTATTACCTGAATTAACAGAAGAATTTGTGAAAAAATTTGGTGCAGGTAAATCAGTAGAAGAACTTCGTGCAGAAATTAAGAAAAATATGCAACGTGAGTTAAAAAATGCGGTAACTTCACGCATTAAGAACCAAGTAATCAATGGTTTATTAGCACAAAACGATATTGAAGTACCTGCTTCAGCAGTTGCAGAAGAAGTTGAAGTATTACGTCAGCAAGCAGTTCAACGTTTTGGCGGTAAACCAGAAATGGCAGCACAATTACCAGCAGAATTATTTGAAGGTGATGCAAAACGCCGTGTTCAAGTAGGTTTATTACTTTCAGCAGTGATCACTTCAAATGAGCTAAAAGTTGATGAAGAGCGTGTGAAAGCAACTATCGCAGAATTAGCATCAGCTTATGAACAACCAGCAGAAGTTGTTGAATACTATGCGAAAAACCGTCAATTAACTGACAATATTCGTAACGTAGTATTAGAAGAACAAGCAGTTGATGCTGTATTAGCGAAAGCGAAAGTAACTGAAAAAGCATTCTCTTTCGATGAGATTATGGCTTCTCAACAAGCTGCATAATTTCTCTTATCAGTTTTGCAGTTAAGCAAAGCTATCCAAACAAGCGGTCATTTTCAGCAAAAGTTTTGCAAATTTTTTAACGGAAGTGACCGCTTTATACCAACTAATGATCTAGAGAAAAATTATGGAACAGCTTACTTTAGCTCAACAAATTCAACAATTTGCCGCAAACCATACCATTATGGTGGTTGCGTGGGTTGCGTTATTTGTTGCAGTGCTTATCAATTTTTATAAAGGGGCGACAAGCAAAATCAAAGTGGTTGATAATGCCCAAGCGACCCAACTCATCAATAATGAAGATGCTGTGGTTTTAGACGTTCGCTCTGATGATGAATTCCGAGCGGGACATATTATTGACAGCTTACATTTAATTCCAAGTGAAATTAAAGGTAACAAAACACAATCAATTGATAAACATAAAGAAAAATCAATTATTGTGGTAGATACTAATGGTTTATCTGCTCAAGGGTTAGCAAATACACTTGCAAAACAAGGCTTTAATAAAGTTTATGCTTTAAAAGAAGGGATTGCAGGTTGGCGAGCAGCAAATCTTCCTTTAGTCAAAAAACATAAATAATTATTAAGGATTCATTATGTCTGAAGAAAACAAAGTAGAAACACAACAAGAACAAGTACCATTTGAAATGCAAATCCAACGTATTTATATCAAAGACGTTTCATTTGAAGCACCAAACCTACCAACGATTTTCCATCAAGAATGGAAACCACAATTAGGTTTTGAATTAGATACTGCAACAGTACAAGTTGGTGAAGATACTTATGAAGTAGTATTACATATCAACGTACAAACTACCTTAGAAGATAGTAACGATGTTGCATTTATCTGTGAAGTTAAACAAGCAGGTGTATTCACCATTAAAGGTTTAGAAGGTATTCAATTAGCACATTGCTTAGCATCAAAATGCCCTGAAGTATTATATCCTTATGCTCGTGAATTGATCTCAAGCCTTGTAAATCGTGGTACATTCCCAGCATTAAATCTTTCACCAGTAAACTTTGATGCACTCTTTGTTGATTATTTAGAGCGTCAGCAAGCAGAAGAACAAGCTGAAGAAAAACCAGCATTAAACTAATTTATTGTTGAGTGAAAAATGGGTATGTTAAGCATACCTCAGATTATTGACAAAGTCTTTTTTCATTCGGACGCCAGCGTGGCGTCCCTACAAGGAAAGTTATAACCAATTGAAAAATAACAGATTTTATTTTGTTATGTAGGGACGCCACGCTGGCGTCCGTTAATTGGATACAACAAATTAGAGTTTGTCATCAATCTGCAGTTTTAT
>NZ_LEKM01000179.1 GCF_009761375.1 Ursidibacter arcticus
GCAGCACAAATGGGTAATCGTGTTAAAAACATGATTGCTCCGATGATATATCAAAATACCATGACAAGCTGTTTATTTGAAAAATGGTTTAAAGATATGCTGCTTCCCACCTTAAACCAATTAGACCGTCCATCAATCATCATCTTGGATAATGCCAAATTTCATAGAATGAAACACTTACAAGAAATTATTAATGACAGTATCAAAACAAATACAGACGCCAATAGCATCAACAATACCAATGACAAAAGACACAAACACATTATTCTGCCCCTACCCCCTTATTCACCTGAGTTAAATGCCATAGAACCCAGTTGGGCAACAATTAAGCAATGGCTTAGAAGTCATTTATTTGAATTTGAAACTATTAAGCAGGGGTTGATGGGATATTTTGGTGTTAATTGACTATATAGTGGAGATCCCACACTTTTGTCCACTTGAAAAGAAAATGGACAAAAATCCCACATTTTTGTCCATTACGCCGGGCGAAATAGAAATCCACTTGATGATATTAACCGCAAGGCATTTAATCTTGCAACGAAAAAATGCTTTATTTTAGATTTTCACTTCCACGATTTACGCCACACTTGGGCAAGCTGGCATGTTCAATCAGGTACACCATTATTTGTACTGAAAGAACTTGGTGGTTGGGAAACTCTATAAATGGTAAAAAAATACGCCCACCTAAATGCAGATCATTTAATGGAGCATGCTGACAAAGTGGAATTTTACAGCACATTTACGACACACCAAGCTGAAAAAACACATTTAAGATTGGTTGCGTAACTTGTAACTTATTGAAATATAAAGAAAATAATGGCACGCCCTAAAGGATTCGAACCTTTGACCCACGCCTTAGAAGGGCGTTGCTCTATCCAGCTGAGCTAAGGGCGCAATAAATAGATAATATTAAGAATAGTTCTATAAAAAAGAAGTGGTCGGCGAGATAGGATTTGAACCTACGACCCACTGGTCCCAAACCAGTTGCGCTACCAAGCTGCGCTACTCGCCGACGTAAGATGTGCTGAATTATAGTTTTTTTTATTCTTTCGTCAATCTCTTTTTAATTTCAACTTATTTGAATGACTGTTCTTTGAACGTTAAACATATTAAGACTTATCAAAAAGCAAAAATTTTGAGAGAATAGCAAACGTTTTCGTATCACTAGGAGCCAAACAATGTCTGCAAATATTATTTCAGGAACATCCATCTCAAACCAAATAAAAAATGAAGTAGCAACCCAAATCTCACATTATCTTGAACAAGGATACCGTTCGCCAGGACTTGCGGTTATTTTAGTTGGGTCAGATGCTGCTTCCCAAGTGTATGTTGGAAGTAAAAGAAAAAGCTGTGCTGAAATCGGTATTCAATCTAAATCATACGATCTTCCTCAAGAAACCACAGAACAAGCACTTTTAGATTTAATTGATGAATTAAATAAGGATGAAAGTGTAGATGGTATTTTGGTTCAGCTACCGTTACCTAAACATATTGATAGCACCAAAGTGATCGAAGCAATGCAACCCGATAAAGATGTTGATGGTTTCCACCCATATAATGTAGGCAGATTATGCCAACGTATTCCAACATTAAGAGCTTGTACACCTTATGGGGTAATGAAACTATTAGAAAATACCCAAGTTGATCTTTATGGTAAACACGCTGTTATCGTAGGTGCATCAAATATCGTAGGTCGTCCTATGGCATTAGAGCTATTATTAGCTGGCTGTACTGTTACTGTGACTCATCGTTTTACCCAAGATCTCGCCTCTCATATCCGTCAGGCTGATATTTTGGTTGTTGCAGTAGGGAAACCTCAATTTATCTCTGGTGAATGGGTTAAAGAAGGGGCTATTGTGATTGATGTAGGTATTAACCGTATTGACGGTAAATTAGTTGGCGATGTTGAATTTGAGCAAGCATCTCAAAGAGCAAGCTATATTACACCTGTTCCGGGTGGGGTCGGTCCAATGACTGTTGCAATGCTGATGCAAAATACTTTACAAGCTTATCAACATCATATTGCCCCGTAACAAATTAGAATAAAAAAGGCATAATGGACAAAATGGTTGCTAAAAAGTGCGTTAAGAGCTTATAGTACAAGGCTTTAACGCACTTTTTTTGAAAATGAATAAAAAACTTGTCCTTTTTGTAAAAATCAGAATATAAAGAAGCACGGTACACAAAATAACACTCAACGTTATAAATGTAATTGCTGTAATAAAACATTCACCTTTCAACATAAAATAAATCCTGCTGATATTTGGCAAGATTATTCGCAAGGAAAACAAACTTATAAAGAACTCGCCATAAAATATAAATGCTCCGTTAAAACTATTCAGCGATATATTGATAAAGCCCCTAAAACCGCAT
>NZ_LEKM01000180.1 GCF_009761375.1 Ursidibacter arcticus
AACGACAAATAGGCTTGAAGGATTATTTAGTGAACTAAAACGAAAATTAAATAATCACAATGGATTAAGCAAAAAACGTAAGATTATGTTTATAAAGGATTTTTTAAATAAAAAGAGTTGCTAACAACATAAGAAAAATATTATTAGCAACCACTTTGTCCACTTGAACGTGTAATGGGTAAATCAGCAACCATTTTGTCCATTACACCTATTTTGTCCATTACAGCGTTCTATATACCCCAATAAAAGTAGAGCAAGGTCAGTGCCTTGCTCTATCTATTTAGTTAAATTTAGGGTGCTGGGTAATAAGTATGTGAACCTGGACCAACAGGTAAACCAAAGACAAAGACCCAAATGTAGAATAACATTGTCCAACCAACAATAAAAATGAACGAATAAGGGATCATCATTGCCATTAGTGTTCCAACACCTGTATCTTTCTTATAACGAACTGCCACAGCCATAATTAAGCCAAAATAGCTCATCATTGGCGTAATAATGTTAGTCGTTGAATCTCCGATACGATATGCTGTTTGAATCACTTCTGGTGCATAGCCGACTAACATTAGCATTGGCACGAAAATAGGTGCAGTTAATGCCCATTGTGCAGATGCTGATGAAATCATCAAGTTAATAAAGGCACATACTAAAATAAATCCGATAAAGAGTGATGGTCCTGTTAAACCAAGTTTAGTCAGTAAGTTTGCACCTTCTACCGCCACAATAGAACCTAAATTTGTCCAACCGAAGAATGCAACGAATTGTGCGGCAAAGAAAACAAGTACAATGTACATCCCCATTGAACTCATACTTGATGACATTGCTTTAACAACATCATTATTATTTTTCATTGATCCCGTAACTCGACCATATACATAGCCTGGAATACCAAAGAAAATAAAGATAAAGACAACAATACCGTGTAAGAATGGTGAGCCAGCAACTAACCCCGTTTTCGGATTACGCAAAATACCATCTTCAGGCACAATAGACCACGCTAACAGCAACGAGAAAATAAGTGCAACAACACCTGCCCAAATTAAGCCTTTTTTCTCTAATGGCGTTAATTTTTCCACTTTATTTTTCAAAATTTCAGCATCAGATGCACTAGCTGGATCGTATTTACCTAATTGTGGTTCTACAATTTTTTCTGTAACAAAATAACCTAATAATGAAACTAAGAAAGTACTCACAAACATAAAATACCAGTTCGCTTCAGGGCCTACAACGTAATTTGGATCAACCAATTTTGCTGCTTCTTGGGTAATACCTGAAAGCAATGGATCTACTGTACCTAAAAGCAAGTTAGCACTATAACCACCTGAAACCCCTGCAAATGCTGCAGCAAGACCTGCCAATGGATGACGACCTAAAGCGTGGAAAATCATAGCTGCTAATGGAATTAACACGACATAGCCTAATTCTGCGGCGGTATTCGAAATTACCCCAGCAAATACAACGGTAAAGGTAACTAATTTCTTTGGAGCACCGATCACTAAACCACGCAATCCAGCGGAAATTAGCCCTGATGCTTCAGCGATACCAACCCCAAGCATTGCCACTAATACCGTACCTAGAGGCGCAAACCCTGTGAAGTTTTTCACCAAGCTACTGACCATATAACCCACACCTTCGGCACTTAATAAGTTTTTCACTGCAATCGTGCCGCTAGCATTTGGACGTGGATCTGGCACACTTACTCCCATTGAAGATAAAATGGCGGATACCACAATCAATATGACACACATCATCATAAATAAAATAATTGGATGTGGTAATAAGTTACCAAGCCACTCTACTCCACGCAGAAAGCGTTGAATGGCACTATTTTTTTGCAAACCGTCTTGCATAAGACATTCCTCTTAGTTATAAAAATCGACGAATTATCACACAGTCCATTAAAAAATAAAATATCGATTAACATTTTTTTTACATAGAAAATTATGAAAATTTAACCTTACCGCAAAAATACGCTACACTAGCAAACAAAAATAAAGCCTAGGAGTTTAAAATGAATATCCCATTCTGCTTACCTGAAAACATTACCCCAGAAGACTTTTTGCAAAACTATTGGCAAAAACAACCGCTTCTTATCCGCAATGGATTACCACAAATTGTCGGATTATTCGAACCACAAGATATTATTGAACTAGCCCAAGAAGAAGAGGTAACTTCTCGCTTAATTCAAACCCACCAAAAAGCAGAGGGTGAAAAATGGTCGCTTAAACGTAGCCCACTCTCTGCGGAAGATTTTGAGAATTTACCAGAACAGTGGTCTGTTCTTGTTCAAAATCTAGAACAATGGTCGCCAGAATTAGGGGCATTATGGCAGGCATTCAACTACATTCCACAATGGCAACGTGATGATATTATGGTCTCTTATGCCCCAGCTGGAGGCTCAGTTGGCAGACATTACGATGAATACGATGTGTTTTTAGTGCAAGGCTACGGACACCGCCGCTGGCAATTAGGTAAATGGTGTGATCCAAGTACTGAATTTAAACCTAACCAACCAATTCGTATCTTTGATGATATGGGCGAGATCATTTTTGATGAGATTTTAGCACCTGGCGATGTGCTATATGTACCATCTCGTTTATCTCACTACGGTGTTGCACAAGATGACTGTTTAACCTTCTCATTTGGATTACGCTATCCAAATGCAACCGATTTAATTGAAAATCTCTGTAAAACGATTGAGCACCAAGCAGAAACCTTACCAAGCTCGCAATTTGCTATTCCATTCCGCTTATCACCAAACGTCCAACCAAATGCGTTACTCGATCCAAAAATGGTCGCAACATTAAAAGCACAACTCATTGATTTATTAGCAAATTCAACACAATTCGATGCCTTATTTACTCATAGCGTAGCTACGGCAGTAAGCTCACGCCGTTATGAACAACTAACCGAAGATAATGAATTTTATCCTGATGAAGTGCAAGAAGTCTTGGAAGCGGGTGGATTTATTCAACAAGATGCAAATGTAAAAATTCTTTATACCGAAAACCCATTGCGTGTTTATGTCAATGGTGAATGGATTGACGAATTAAGTGATGCCGAAGCAAATTTACTGATCCGCATTGCCAACGGTGATGCGATTTCGTGGAATAAACTCGCGTCAAAAGTAGAAAACCAAGATCAACTTGAATTATTACTCGATAGCCTATGCGACTGGCTAGATAGCGGCTGGGTGGTATTAGAAGATAACGAGTAGGGACAACCGCTGTAATAGACAAAATGGTTGCTAAAAAGTGGTTTAAAGACTCATAATATAAGTATCCAAGGCACCTTTTCCCCACTCTTTTTCCATTACAGGTGTAATGGAAAAAGAGTTTTTAATTTGCTCATTACACCACATTAAAACAACATTAAATAAACAAGCATTCAGTCTTTTACAAACGTTGCATAGGATCTGAATACTTGTACTAATGAACTAACAACACGGACAAGCAGTTTTTTCTTCCACTCGTAATCCATAAGTTGAAAATTTACCTAAAACCACTTTAATTTCTTCATCGGAAAGCACTGGAACATCAGGTGTAGTAGCAAGTAGTTTAAGGTAGAGGGTGGCTAATACTTCCACCTCGTGAGCAACCCACAACGCTTTCTCTAAATTGACTTCTGCGGCAATCATTCCGTGATGTTGCAATAAAATCGCTTTACTTTCTTTGAATCCTTCCTTGACATATTCTGCTAACTGCCAAGTACCAAATGTAGCATAAGGTACACAAGGGACTTTATTTGTGCCTGTTACTGCAATCATATAGTGAATTGCAGGGATTGATTTATTTAAAATAGATACGCCCGTACAATTAATTGCGTGGTTGTGTACGACAGCATTAAGTTCTGGGCGGACTTGATAAACCGCTTGATGAAATTGCCACTCGCTTGACGGCACTTTACCTTGTTCAAAATGCCCATCTTTATCCACATAAACAATATCATCTTCTGTCATTTTTTCATAAGGCATACCTGAAGGGGTTATCAACATTCCATCTTGATAACGAACACTAATATTACCAGCAGTACCTTGATTTAATCCTAAGCGAGTCATTTCAAGGCAAGTATCAATAATCTTGCGAGAGAGTTCTTTACGGTTCATTTTTATTTCTCCTATAAAATATGTTTTAAATTTATACAATCTGATAATTTGGGCGAACAAAACTCCGTCAAAGTGTTTATTACACTTTGAAAATTATCATTATCCATAGATAAGGTTAGGCGGTTGGGGTAACCCCTTTTTTCACAATAATGTTGCCATACTTGGCTAGTTCCCCAGTAATCACAACCGCATAGGCATTTTTAGCACGTTCATAAAATGCAAATCGCTCCACTCGCTCTACACTCGGGGCAGATCCATTTACTTTACCAATCGCATTGAGATAGCGTTGTTCAACACTGGGATCTAATGAATCACCTGATACAGCAGACATCATTGCTAAAGGACATTCGACATATTGGTCGAATTCGAAAAGTGGGGTGATTGCTTCAAGTAATGTTGCAATCGTAAGTCCGTCTGCTCTAATCACGTTATGGTGTAACTGATGTGCAGGAAAATGTGCATCGGCAAAAACTAATTCATCACCGTGCCCCATTTCTGCAAGGGTCTTTAATAAGACAGGGGAAATTGCTGGGTGAATACCTTTTAACATTGATAACTCCTTATAAGCGGTCTATTTTCTACATTTTTTTGCAAAAAATTGCTCTGATTTAACCGCTTATTTGTTGATAAATAAGGCTATTACTAGAAGGCTCAACACGTTTTACTTGTGGTTTCATTTGCTGTTGTGCTTCGTCAATGCTGTTAAAAATACCTGCACCTGTAAAGGTAAACATTGATGCACCTAATACAGTTGTTTCTGGAAAATCTACGACATCAATCGGGCGATTTAATACGTCTGCTCTAATTTGATTCCAAAGGCGGTTTTTGGAACCACCACCGACACAAATCAGGCTTTCAGCATCAAAATTGCCAACATCTTGTAATAGTGCTAATCCTGCTTTTAAGCGATATGCCATATACTCTAAGCCTGCACGATAAATTTCTCCGCGTTCAGTGTGCATTGATAATCCACTCATAGAGCCAGTTTGTGCGGTTGTACCGTCAAAGTTGCCGCTTAACTTAACACCATTTGATCCAGCAGGAACAACTTCTGCCGATTCGATCATTGTCGAGTAGTAACGTTCTGAACCAAATACATCACTGAAAAACCGTTTACCCAACCATTCCATTACGCCCGATGCTACCCATTGCACACCAGGGTTATAGCTATTTGCTTGGCTATCAAACTCAATGGTTAATCCTTGTTGTGCAAATGCCCATTCAGGTTTTGCTTGCTGGGTTCTTGCCATTAAGATTTCCCAAGTGCCTGAACTTAATACGGGCTGATTAAACCCTGCTCCAGAACCGAAAATGGCAAATTGAGTATCGTGTCCGCAAGAAATAACGGGAATTTGTTGAGATAACCCAAGTTTGCTCATAATTTCAGGTTTTAGCGTACCAACCACTTCACCAGCCGCTTTCATTGGTGGAAAATGTTGTTCACTTAATCCTAGTAGTGAGAGAACTTGACTATCCCAAGCATCATTTTCGATGTTAGTCATCATTGATGTACCCGCCATTGTGCGGTCGGTACTCATTACTCCAGTTAAACGGTAAGTTAAGATAGACGAGATAAATAAAAATTTATCCGTTTGAGAAAATAATTCAGGTTTATGCTGTTTTAACCACAATAGTTTAAATAGCGTATTAAAACTGTAATGCCCCACACCATTACGCTGAAAAAGTGCTTTTTCATCAATATACTCTGAAAGACTATTCATTACAGGTAGGGTTCTTGGGCATTTCCAAGAAATAATTGGATAAAGCATTTCACCGTTTTTATCAAAAATAGATCCATCAACGCCAAAGGTTGTAACGGAAATACCAACAATATCTTGCTTTTGAGTATCTGAGAGCTGGGCTAAGGTGTTTTCTGCACAGATCATCAATTTAGCCCAAATCTCTTCTATGTCCCAAATATGATACTCCGCAGACTCTGAGCCAACTTGGGTATTATTTGCAATATGGTGTAGTGCAAGTAATTTTCCTTGTGAATCAATAGCTACTGTTCGTAGATTAGTCGCACCACAATCGAAGATCAATGCAATTGCCATAGAATTATCTCCTTCAAAAAGATATATCACTCTCTCCCATTTATGGGAGAGAGAATAGAAGTGTTATCTATATAAAGGCCCAAAGTTAGCACAAGCACGATAATCTTGACCTTCTTTATCCTGACCAAATGCATTCCAAGCACTTGGGCGGAAAACATCTTTATCTGCCACATTGTGCATACAAACTGGAATCCGTAACATTGATGCGAGGGTAATTAAATCCGCACCAACGTGTCCGTACGTTGCGACACAGTGGTTTGCTCCCCAATTTGCCATCACAGAATAAACATCAGTAAATGCTCCTGTCCCTGTTAAACGTGGTACAAACCAAGTTGTTGGCCAAGTTTCGTTAGTACGTTTATTTAAGATATCGTGAACATTCTCTGGTAGATCGATTGACCATCCTTCTGCAATTTGCAGTACAGGTCCAACACCTTTAACTAGGTTGATTCGGTGCATTGTGAATGGCATTCCGCCACGGGTGAGATATTGTGAAGACAAGCCACCACCACGGAAATATTCATAAACCGCAGGACACCAACGTGTATTTTCTAGGCAACGTTTACCATCTTCTTCTGTTACTTCCCAAGAAGGTTTAATCACAGGGTTACCATTTTTATCTGTATGTTGCCCTGTACCATCAAGAGCGGCAGAACCCGAGTTAATTAAATGAATAAAACCGCTGTCTGGACGGAAACCTGTTACACGCTCCACAGAATCAGGACTCCAGTAGGTTCGTACATCTGCAAAGATTTGTGCTTGTCCTGTGAGCAAATGGCCAAATAACATATTCACAGCATTTAATGAGTCATTTTCCGTTGCAAGAATATAAGGTGGGCGAATGCCATTCCAATCGTAAGTAGAATTGAGCATTGCTTCCATAAAATCACCATTAGGACTATGATCTGTCCAATGACGTTGTCCTTGGAAACCAGCAGCAATTGCATTATGACCAAGTGCTTCTTCCCCAAAGTTTAACTCTGCTAATTTTGGATTACCGACCATTAGATCTCGTGTGATGATCATCATTTTCACCACCGTTTCCCAAAGTTTTTCTTTCTCTTCGGCATTCATCTGATTTTCGGTAGCATTAACATCAATGCCTTCTTTACAATACTGTTTTACCCAACTGAGTGCGAGACTGACTTCTTCTTTATCGTAAATACTACGCTCCATACGGCGAGTTAATTCCGACATATCCACATACTCATTACGCATACCCAAATAATCTTGGAAAAATTCCTGATTAACGATAGAACCCGCAATTCCCATTGATACTGCACCAATAGCCAAATAAGACTTACCACGCAATGTCGCAACAGCAAGCCCTGCTCGAGCAAAGCGAAGTAATTTCTCACGAACATCGTCAGGAATAGATTGATCCCCAGCTTCTTGAACTTCAGTACCATAAATCGAGAACGCAGGTAATCCCATTTGAGTATGCCCTGCAAGAGCTGCAGCTAAATAAACAGCTCCAGGGCGTTCAGTACCGTTAAATCCCCAAATCGCTTTTGGCATATGTGGATCCATATCAATCGTTTCCGAGCCATAACACCAACAAGGTGTTACGGTAATCACGACACCAACATTCTCACGTTTAAATTTTTCTGCACAAGCAGCAGCCTCTGCAACCCCACCGATACAGCTATCGGCAATTACACATTCCACAAAATCACCATTTGTATGACGGACTTCGCCACTTAATAAATTGGCAACAGCTTTCGCCATATTCATTGTTTGATCTTCTAACGATTCACGCACACCCAAACGACGACCATCGATGGTTGGACGAATACCAATTTTTACTGGTGTAGATTTAAGTTGAGTCATAATAGAGTCCTCTATTGCGTTGAATTAAGACATAGCTATTGTGCAACTTCGTATTAGATTTTTAATGATAGGATTATATTTTTGTGAGCTGTATCACAAAAAAGGCTAAATAAGCGGTGAGATAACAAGATTTTTTTGCAAAAAATACGCCCGATTTGACCGCTATTTTGCCAAATCGGGCAACTAAAACTAAATTAGATATTAGGTTGTAACTAAAATATTATGTTCCTGACAATATTGTTCAATAGAATTAGGTGGATATTTATTAGTAAATAAAATATCCACATCAGATAAATCACAAAGTTTAATTAAATCTTTCCGCTCAAATTTACTACTATCTACAAATAAAAACACTTTTTTACTGACTGAAAGCATTTTGCGTTTTAATACCGCATTCATTTCATTAGATTCCCACACCACGCCATCTGCAACACCTGTGCAAGAAAAAATAGCAATATCAATATTTAAACGGGAAAGAATATGTCCTGAAAGTGAACCATAGAACGCATCATATTTCGCAGAATAAGTACCGCCTGTTGCAATAACTTCAATACAGGGTTTATTCGCTAAAGCTCGAATATTATGCATTGAGCTTGTAACTACGGTACAAGGAACATCTGGTAAGAGTTGAGCGAAGTTCCAGCTACTTGAGCTAGCATCTAAACCAATTACCGCACCTTCAAAAAAATGTTCTAAGGCTTTTTCTGCAATTGATTTTTTTGCATCGCTATTGATCCGCTGACGTACTTGAAATGAGCGTCCAATATCTCGGTTTTTGTTACTTACAGCACCACCATGTGTGCGATGTAAGCGATTCTGTTGTGCAAGCTGATTTAAATCTCGGCGAACTGTTTCCACCGAAACACCAAAGTGAGTGGCTAATTCTTGGACACTGACTTCTTCAAATTTTTCAAGATAGGCTAAAATCTCAGAATGCCGAATTTTCATTGACCTAAACTCCTTGGTAATATGTATTGAAAACGTAAATTTTAAGATAAATTATCAAAAAAAGAATATACTTTAGACACAATTTGTATGAACTGGGAGCTAGATCACAGTTTCATTCGTTGTTTGTTACTTACTTTTCAATTTATTAGGGGATTTTATGAATATTCATAAACTCATTGAAGCCTTAGGCTCAAAACAAAATATTAGCGTGGTTGATGCTTGTTTAACACGTTTGCGTATTGCATTAAAAGATAAATCTTTAGTTAATAGAGCTACATTAGCCGATCTTGGTATTTTAGATGTCGTTGATGTTTCAAATGGATTGCAACTTATTCTAGGCACGAAGGCTCAACAATATCGTGATGAATTGAATAAAGCACTCGCTTAAATAAGCTGACTGTCGTCATCATTCGAAATGTGTTTTGAAGTCATTTATTGTGATCCAAAACACATTTTGGAGAAATACTTCTTTTTACTCTGCTAAAACTGTGTCACTATAAAGCAACTTTTTACGCTTTTTGCGTGTCTTAATTTGCGAAAAAACGTATAATCAGTAACGTTTTAATTTTATTCACTTAATAAGAGGTACACTATGGGTGGTATTAGCATTTGGCAACTTCTGATCGTTGTTGCAATTATTGTTTTACTTTTTGGCACAAAAAAATTACGCAATTTAGGTTCTGATTTAGGCGAATCTGTAAAAGGCTTTAAAAAAGCAATGAGTGATGATAAACCTAAAGATGCTGAATTTGAGAAAGTTGAGCAAAAACAAGCGGAATCAACTGAACAAAAAGCAAAAGATAAAGAGCAGGCATAATCCGTGTTTGATATTGGTTTTTCTGAATTAGTCCTTGTTTTTATAGTTGGCTTGGTAGTACTTGGACCTAAACGCTTACCCATTGCTATTCGTACAGTAATGGGGTGGGTTCGTACAATTCGTGGGCTAGCTGCTAATGTTCAGAATGAACTTGCTCAAGAGTTAAAATTACAAGAGCTGCAAGAGAGCATCAAAAAAGCAGAAGAACTTAATTTGAGTAAATTATCACCTGAATTAAGTAAAACCGTTGAAGATCTCAAGCAATCTGCAGAAAAAATGCAAAGTGATTTAGCTTCTGCAAAAGGGCAAATTCAGGCTTTAACGGACGAACAAGTTGCAGATATTCAACAAAAAATTGAACAAGAAAGCCAAACTCTTGCTCAACAAGATTTGCAAAATAATCAGCAAAACGAACCGCTTACAGAAAATGAAATCAATGAGCCACATCTCTCAGGTGAAATTGCAGAATTGGCGGAAGCCGATGAAGAAAAACTTACGCTGTATTATCCACCTGATGATGATTTGGCAAGTGTAGATGAGCCAAAACAGGACAAACAAAATGTCAGTTGATGAATCTCAACCCTTAATTACACATCTAATTGAATTGCGTAACCGCTTATTAAAAGCGGTTATTTGCGTTTTAATTGTTTTTGTGCTGTTGGTTTATTGGGCAAATGACATTTATACATTACTTGCCAGCCCATTAACTGAACGGCTTCCAGCAGGGGCAACAATGATTGCGACAAATGTGGCAACACCATTTTTTACCCCTATAAAACTTACTGCGATTGTGGCTGTTTTTCTCTCTGTTCCTTATATTTTGTATCAGATTTGGGCATTTGTTGCCCCCGCATTATATAAGCAGGAAAAACGTTTAGTTTACCCACTTCTTATCTCTAGCACACTACTATTTTATATTGGTGTGGCATTCGCTTACTATGTTGTTTTTCCACTGGTATTCGGATTTTTAACAAGTACCGCCCCAGAAGGTGTTACGATTGCAACAGATATTAGCAGTTACTTAGATTTTGTTTTAACAATTTTTCTCGCTTTTGGTATCTGTTTTGAAGTACCCGTTGCGATTATTTTGTTATGTTGGTCTGGCGTAACAACTCCAGAAGATCTTAAAGCAAAACGCCCTTATATTATTGTGGCTGCCTTTATTATTGGTATGTTACTTACGCCACCTGATATTTTCTCTCAAACGTTACTCGCAATCCCTATGTGTTTATTGTTTGAAGTTGGCGTATTAGTTTCTCGGTTTTATGTGCCAAAAGAAGATACAGAAACTGAAAATAAAATCGGATAACGATTAGACCCGCTTATAAGCGAGTCAGACTGATGACAAA
>NZ_LEKM01000181.1 GCF_009761375.1 Ursidibacter arcticus
ATAAAACTGCAGATTGATGACAAACCCCAATTTGTTGTATCCAATTAACGGACGCCAGCGTGGCGTTCCTACATAACAAAATAAAATCTGTTATTTTTCAATTAGTTATAACTTTCCTTGTAGGGACGCCACGCTGGCGTCCGAATGAAAAAAGACTTTGTCAATAATCTGAATTATCTTTGGATATTTTTGCTTTGCTCTTTTTTCGCCCATTTTAACGTTTGTTTTATTTCGCGTTTACTTTGCCAAATGAGTAGCCCTACTGACAAAAATGTAATGCCGTAGGCGAGCCAAACATAGAAACCGTATCCACCCATTGCGAAAAAATCGCTGATTGAACTAAATTGAAATGTCATTTTGCTCTCCTACTTCATTTGCTTTGCTAATTCATTTACCCAAGGGCGTTTACGTTCATCTTGTAATAATGCACTACGATAACGTAGGACACTTAGCCAAATCATAAAGATCATTGTGCCAAAAATTGCTAATAATAGTGGTATGAGCATTTCAACTGCCATTGATGGTTTATCAAATTTAGTGATGGTTGCTCCTTGATGTAGCGTGTTCCACCACTCTACTGAGAAGTGAATAATCGGTAAATTGATTACGCCAACAATAGAGAGGATCCCTGCTGCTTTTGCACCGACATTACGGTCTTGGAATGCACTATACAGTGCCATTACGCCAAGATATAAAAAGAACAGTACTAATGCCGATGTTAAGCGAGCGTCCCATACCCACCAAGTTCCCCACATTGGTTTACCCCAGACGGCTCCTGTTACTAGTGAGATAAAGGCTAATACCGCACCAATCGGAGCCATTGAAATCATTGCAAGGCTAGCTTGGCGTATTTGCCAAACTAAGGCGACAAGAGCAGCGACTGCCATTGAGCCATATACCCCCATAGACCAAATCGCCGCAGGGACGTGAATGAAGATAATACGATAGCTATCGCCTTGTTGATAATCTTTCGGTGCGAAAGCTAATCCCCAAATAAAGGCACTTGCTAATAAGATAAGACTTAGAAAACCTAGGATAGGTTGGGCTTTACCAAGTATGCGATATTGTGTTTCTGATTTCGCATAAGGGTGTAACCATTTCCACATAAATACTCCAATAAAATGTAAAAAATTGTGTAAAACTAACCGCTTGTTACTGTAAGCTAATGCGTAATGCACCTGCTATTGCATAGGGTGAAAGTGTTAACGCTAGCACTAACATAGCCCCCATAATTGCTAACTGTCCTGAATAGCCTAGGTTTAGTGTAGAGGCTTCTAACACTGCGGCCGCAAAGATTAGGACAGGTAAAAAAAGTGGTAAAATGAGCAAACTTAGTAATGTACCACCTTTGCGTAATCCTACGGTTAAAGCGACTCCAATTGCCCCTAGACAGCTTAAAATAGGTGTACCCAGTAACAACGTGAGAACTAACGCCCACCAAACTTCTATTTCCAGTGACAGTAAAATTGCTGTAATTGGCGATAGCAGAATGAGCGGTAAGCCTGTTAATAACCAATGAGCAATCACTTTTGCCAGAGCAACTTGTGCTAAGCTGGTTGGTAAAAGTAGTAATTGTTCTAATGAACCATCTAAATAGTCATCTCGAAATAGTCGTTCAAAAGAGAGCAAGGCTGATAATACTGCTGCTACCCACGCAATACCCGATGCAATTTTACCGAGTAATTCGGGATTTGGCCCCATTAAGAGTGGAAACATTGTGATAATAATCAAGAAAAACCACAATGGGTTTAAAATTTCCGCAGGTTTACGAAAAGCGATTGTCAGTTCTCGTTGAATAATAGTCAGAATTGTCATTGTTTATACCTTAAATTGATCAAGGGATAAGATTTTTACTTTATTACTTTGGGCTGTTTGATGGCTAGTAAATATAGTGATACCACCTTGTTCACAGTGTTGCTCAATATGTGCAATTAACTCACTTACCCCCTTTTTATCAATAGCGGTAAATGGTTCATCTAAAATCCATAAAGTTGCTTGGGTAAGCCATAGTTTAGCCAGTGCAACACGCCGTTGTTGCCCAGCAGAAAGGTGCGAACAAGGTAAATCTTCTTTGCCAATGAGTGAAACTTTTTGTAGTGCATTCCACAAGGCATCATCGCTTAGCGGTAAATGTTGAATTTTCTGATAAAAACGTAAATTTTCCCAAGCGGTCAGTTCTGGCTTAATTCCTGCAAAATGCCCTAAGTAAAAAAGATTTGAGTAATATTCATCTCTTTGTTGGCGAATAGGCGTGCCATTCCAACTCACTTCGCCTTCTGCTGCAACAGAAAGCCCCGCTAAAATACGCAATAAACTGGTTTTACCAATACCATTATGCCCTTCAATTTGCCACCATTCGCCACTTTCAATCGTCAGTTGGCAGTGTTCAAATAAACGTGTTTCACCACGTTCACAGGCTAGATTATTCAGTATGAGTTGATTTTTATGGTTCATTTTTTAAGCCCATTAAAGCTCTAAAATACTTTTAATAAAAGGGATCGTCAATTTACGCTGTGCTTGCAACGATGCTTTATCTAAAATCTCAAGTTTGTTGAGTAATACTTGCAAATCTCGATCTATTCGTTTTAATAAGTAGCTGGCGACTTCATCAGGTAATTCTAACCCTTTGCGGTGTGCACTACGCTGTAAAATAGTTTGTTTTTGTTCATCTGTTAAATCATCAAGTCGATATACTTCCCCCCAGTTTAGACGAGAGCGTAAATCAGGTAGCTTGATTGCTAAACGATTTGGCGGTTGGTCTGCACTAATGAGTAGAAGTGTTTTTTTCCCTTGGCTAAATAGCCCTTGTTGTTCTCGAATTTGATTAAATAAATCAAAAATTGCTAATTCCCATTCTTCATTACCTGCAATTACTTGAAGATCATCTAAACAAATAACATCAAGTTGATCGGCATTATCTAATACGCTAGGCGAAAAATAGTGTGATTTCTCAAGGGGAATATAACTAGATGACAGGTTATTCAATAAATAATGATTACTTACTGCCTTTAATAAATGGCTTTTACCGCTACTACGTCCACCCCAGATATAGAAAAATGGCTGTTGTACATCTATAAAATTTTGATGTAGCGAATCTAACAGCAATAAGCTATTTTCTGAGTAGAAATTCTCGAGTGTTTCATCATCAATTTGATGAATAGGTAGTGGTAGTTGCAAAGTGTAATTTCAGTTGAAAAAAGAGCGTAAAGCATAACGGAAAAAGCCAAGATTGAGAAGTATTAACTTTGGTATCAGATAAGATTAGTGCAACAATCTACGGCAATAATGATTATAGGTATAATTGTTATTGCCGTAAAAGAGTTGGTTATTTCTTCGGTGATTTTGTTTTATTTTTCTGTTGCTGATCAGCTTCAACCTGTTCTACACATAAATGTAAGATCTGTTCTGCTCCTTTTTTGATGTATTCATCATCACGCACTTTGCCTTTTTGCAAGTCTAACATTGCATCGTGAATACCTTGTGTAATACTTTTCGGTTCAACAAAAGACCAACATTTAGGGCTTAAACGGTTTGAGTTTGCTTGTAGTTCAGATGCATATAACACACCGCTATAATAAGCATAAACATTGTGATCTAACATTCTATTCAATAAACTAGCTCTAATTTGCTCAATAGGTAAAGTTACCTTTTTGTTATACCAGTCATCTACACCGTGCATAAAAGAGTCAATATCATAACTTGGATTTACACGATCTAAATAAGTTTGAGCAGTCGCTCCATAAGCAATTGCATAAGATTTTTGATCAACTTCCGATTCTGAAAGACGTTTCCAACCACTTGTTTTGCTTGCACCACACGCAGCTAACACGAAAATAGTCGAAATCACGAAAAAAGACTTTAATAAAGATTTCATATATACTCCTTAATCATTTTATAAAGGCTAGAACCATTCTACCGAATAACAGATGGGATTACTATATGAAACAGTATTTAGATTTATGCCAACGTATTGTTGAACAAGGAAAATGGGTTGAGAATGAGCGTACAGGTAAGCGTTGCTTAACTGTTATCAATGCAGATCTCACTTACGATGTAGCTAATGGCGAGTTTCCACTCGTCACCACACGCAGAAGTTTCTGGAAAGCTGCTATTGCTGAATTATTAGGCTACATACGAGGTTATGATAATGCCGCTGATTTCCGTCAACTAGGAACAAAATCTTGGGATGCAAATGCTAATGAAAATAGTGCTTGGTTAGCAAATCCTTACCGAAAAGGTGAAGATGATATGGGCTTAGTTTATGGTGCAGTTGGTCGTAATTTTCCAAAAGCGGATGGAACAGGCTCTGTTGATTTACTTCGTCAAATTGTTGATGACCTAAAGCGTGGTATTGATAATCGTGGTGAAATTTATACATTCTATCACCCCGGTGCTTTCCATATGGGGTGCTTAAGACCTTGTTTACACAGTCATCATTTTTCTTTACTTGATGGAGTACTTTACTTAAATAGTACTCAACGCTCTGCCGATGTGCCTTTAGGATTAAACTGGAATATGATTCAATGTTACACCTTTCTCGCATTGATGGCTCAAATTACAGGACATCAAGCAGGTCAGGCTTTTCATAAAATTGTGAATGCACATATCTACGAAGATCAACTTGATTTAATGAAGAATGTACAATTAACCCGCACACCTTTTGCATCGCCTAAATTAAAAATCAACCCTGATATTAAGACTCTTAAAGATTTAGAAACTTGGGTAACACTAAATGATTTTGAAGTAGAAGGTTACGAATACCACCCAAGTATTCAATACCCATTCTCAGTGTAGTTATTATCGCTATATAGAACAACGCCCCTATCTTCTAAATGAAGAGTAGGGGCGTAAATGATATATTAGCTAATTACGCTTGACCTTTAACTTCTTTTAAACCGTTAAATGGCGCTGGCGTACCTGCTGCAGCTAATGCTTCTTCGATACGGATTAATTGGTTGTATTTCGCAACACGGTCTGAACGGCTCATAGAACCAGTTTTGATTTGACCTGCTGCTGTACCAACTGCTAAATCTGCGATTGTTGCATCTTCAGTTTCGCCAGAACGGTGAGAAATAACCGCTGTATAACCTGCATCTTTAGCCATTTTGATTGCTGCTAAAGTTTCAGTTAATGAACCGATTTGGTTGAATTTGATTAAGATTGAGTTTGCAATACCGTTCTCAATACCGCGGCTTAAAATTTTAGTGTTAGTTACGAATAAATCATCACCTACTAATTGAACTTTATCACCTAAAACTTTAGTTTGGTATGCGAAACCTTCCCAATCTGATTCATCTTGACCATCTTCGATAGAAACGATTGGATACTCTTTACATAAACCTTCTAAGTAATGAGTGAACTCTTGAGAAGTAAATGTTTTACCTTCACCTTTCATATCATACACATTACGCTCTTTGTCATAGAATTCAGATGATGCACAGTCCATCGCTAAAGTTACGTCTTTACCTAATACATAACCTGCTTTTTCTACCGCTTCTTTAATACAAGCTAAAGCGTCAGCATTTGATGCTAAGTTTGGAGCAAAGCCACCTTCATCACCTACCGCTGTATTTAAGCCTTTCGCTTTTAATACTTTAGCAAGGTTGTGGAATACTTCGGCACCAATACGAAGTGCTTCTTTCAATGTTTTCGCACCAACTGGTTGAATCATAAATTCTTGGATATCAACGTTGTTATCTGCGTGCTCACCACCGTTGATGATGTTCATCATTGGTAATGGCATAGAGTAAACGCCTGGAGTACCGTTTAATTCTGCGATATGCGCATAAAGAGGTAAACCTTTTGATGCTGCCGCTGCTTTTGCATTTGCTAATGAAACCGCTAAGATTGCGTTTGCACCAAATTTAGATTTGTTTTCTGTACCGTCTAAGTCAATCATAATTTGGTCAATTTCAGCTTGGTTAGAAGCATCTTTACCTACGATTGCTTGTGCAATTTCGTTGTTTACTGCTGAAACAGCTTTTAACACGCCTTTACCTAAGAAACGTGCTTTGTCGCCATCACGCAACTCTAACGCTTCACGAGAACCTGTTGATGCACCAGATGGCGCAGCAGCAAGACCTACGAAACCACCTTCAAGATGAACTTCAGCTTCAACGGTTGGGTTACCACGAGAGTCGATGATTTCACGACCAATTACTTTAACGATTTTTGCCATTGTTAATATCCTCAATGTAAGAGTTAATAGTTAATATGAAAAACTTGTATATAGTAATGGGATTTTGCTATTTTGTCTTGCAAAAAAGTGACATACTTCACAAAAAGTAAAAGTAATTTGATCCGAATAGGTAATTTTAGGCAAAATAGCGGTATTCCATTTGGTAAAAAAGAAAATCAGCGTTTTAGAGAAAACCAGAATATGAATCAACAACCACTATTACAATGTGTAAATATCAATAAGTTCTATCAAGAAGGCGATAATGCAACTCAAGTATTAAAAAATGTTTCATTTTCAATGAACAGTGGTGAGTTAGTTGCTATTGTTGGTAGTTCAGGCTCAGGAAAAAGTACGTTACTCCACACACTTGGTGGCTTAGATCAGCCAAGTGAAGGGGAAGTGTTCATTAAAGGACAATCATTGCAACAACTTAGTAGCAATGCATTAGCAAAATTACGCAATCAGCATTTAGGTTTCGTTTACCAGTTTCATCACTTAATGGCGGATTTTACTGCCTTAGAAAATGTAATGATGCCGATGCTAATTGGTCAGCAAAATAAAAATGAAGCAAAAGATCGTGCGGAAAAGATGCTACAAGCGGTAGGATTATCTCATCGAATTACACATCGTCCGTCTGCTTTATCAGGTGGTGAACGCCAACGTGTTGCGATTGCTCGTGCGTTAGTTAATAACCCTTCATTAGTTCTTGCAGATGAGCCGACAGGAAATTTAGATCAAAAAACCACTGAAAGTATTTTTGAGTTAATTAAACAGCTTAACCAAGAGCAACAAATTGCATTTTTATTAGTTACCCACGACTTAAACCTAGCAAATAAACTTAACCGCCGCTTGATTATGCAAGATGGTGTATTACGAGAGGCGGAATAATGAGTACTCCATTTTTTATTAGCTGGCGTTATCAACGTGGCAAACAAAAAAACCGTTTAGTATCGCTAATTTCCTTATTCTCTAGCATTGGTATCGCCCTTGGTGTTGCGGTGTTAATTATTGGATTAAGTGCAATGAATGGCTTTGAACGAGAGCTTAACCAACGAGTGCTCTCGGTTGTGCCACACGCTGAACTTAAAACGGTGACTAGAGATGGAGCTAATTTATTAAGTAATGGTTTTACTTTAGAAAAAATTGTAAAAGATAACCCAAATGTTACCGCTACATCGCCTTTTGTGAGTTTTACAGGCTTAATTGAAAATGGCTCACAGCTAAAAATTGCACAAGTGCGTGGTGTTGATCCTATTAAACAGGATCAGGTAAGTGCATTAGGGCAGTTTATTCCTAAAGAACAATGGCAACAATTTCACCAACAAGGTGGGTTAGTTATCGGTGCAGGTATTGCTCGGGATCTTGGTGTTGAAGTCGGCGATGAAGTTACGTTGCTTTTACCACAACCAACTGAAGATGGGAAATTATCCCAACCACTACGTTTCAGTCTTGATGTTACAGGAATTTTACGTTTAGATGGGCAATTAGATCACAGCTATGCTTTACTTCCATTAAGTAAAGCCCAAGAGTTACTTGAACTCGAGGCAGATCAATTCTCTGGTATTGAGATGGCAGTAAAGCAACCTTTTGAAGTCAGAGATTTAATTTTCCCTGAACTCGCTAGCTATCCACAGCCACTTTATCTACATACTTGGATCGACAAGTTTGGTTATATGTATAACGATATTCAACTAATCCGCACTGTGATGTATATTGCAATGGTTCTTGTGATTGGTGTCGCTTGTTTTAATATTATTTCCACCTTAGTAATGGCGGTTAAAGATAAACAAGGGGATATTGCTATTCAACGCACACTGGGGGCAAATAACCGTTTTATTCAGCAGATATTTCTTTGGTATGGCTTAATTTCTGGAATGAAAGGTGCATTATTTGGGGTAATTTTAGGTATATCTGTTGCCTTAAATCTCACCAATATAATCAAAGGGATTGAGCATATTATCGGAACAAAATTACTCTCTGATGGTATCTATTTTATTGACTTCCTACCGAGTGAAATTCACTGGCTGGATATTGTATGGGTACTACTTGCTACGATTATTTTAAGCTTACTTGCAAGTTTATACCCTGCTATTCGAGCTTCTAAATTAGAACCAGCCAAGGTATTAAGCGGACATTAGAAACAAATAAAACAAGCGGTAGGATTTGTAAAATTTTTTGCAAATCCTACCGCTTGTTTATTGCTAAATTGCTTTATCCTTTCCGTTTTTGGCAAATCGTATCAAGTAACTGTTGTACCTTTTCATCGGCAAAAATAGCTTGCGTGGTTTGAGAGAGTTTTCTACGCCAGTTTGGATATTCCGTACTCGTACCAGGGATATTGACAGGCTCTAACATATTCAGCCAATCTTCAGGTTGTGTACCAAATAGCACACTATTCGTATCTGCCACATAGCTTTGTAGCTGATGATTGAATACTTGAGTGATACCTGCACTATCAGGCTCTAATACTTGAACGCTTTCCACCGCTCTACGAATGGCTTCTTTATTGGAATGGCGAGCATTGCGTAAGATATGCAACACTTCTTCGTTTGGGTAAACACCATATTTTTGCCCAAGTTCAAAGTCATAGCCTTTCCAATAGCCCTGTACCGTTGGTAAATCGTGAGTACTGAGCGTTGTCATTGCTTGATAAGGATAGTTCTCTAGTGGCTTGCTACCTTGGCTATCATATTCAAAGTAGAAGATGTTGTATGCTAAAATACCTTTATTCTCAAGGGCTTCTAACATTCCTTCTGGTACAGTACCTAAGGCTTCGGCAATGATTAAACATTGATGACGTTGGCTTTCAAGAGCTAAGATAGAGAGAAGATCTTCTAAAGGATATTTCACATAAGCCCCATTTTTAGCACTATCGCCTTTTGACACCCACCATAAACGAGCAAAGCCAAGAATATGATCAATTCGCAATGCACCACAATCCTTCATATTGGCTCGTAATAGATCGATAAAAGGTTGATAGCCACGTTCTTGCAATACTTCTGGGTGCATAGGCGATAATCCCCAGTTTTGCCCCTGTGGCGCCATAATATCAGGCGGAGCACCCACAGATGCACCTAGTACATAAAGATCTTTATCCGCCCAGGTTTCTGCACCATTATCAGCTACGCCAACGGCAAGATCTCGATAAAAACCGATTGGCATTCCTAATTGTTTAGCAAGTTGGTTACAGGCTTGTAACTGTTGTTGTGCGATAAATTGTAGCCACATATAGAACCGCACGAGATCGCTTTGCTCCTCTTGGAATTGCTGTACGCAAGCGGTGTGATAGCTTTGATATTTTGCATCCCAACTACTCCAGCCCCACTGATCACTAAATTGTGAGGAAAGCCATTGATGTAACGCATCAAATGTTCCTTGCACTTTTAATGGCTCGCCATTTTCGGCAATAAATTGTTCAAATTGGGATTGATCTTGTTGGCAAAAATGGCGATAGGCTAAGCGTAACCCTTCTAATTTCAGCCAAGTTACTTGTGAATAATCCACATATTCTTTTTCGCGAGCTTCATTTAATTGGCGTTGGATCTCATTAGAGTAGAACCACGCTTGAGCTTCTTCACTCTGTTGAAATGCATCAATTGCCCCTACGTTAATGTAGAGAATGTTTTGCCATAAGCGAGAAGAAGGGCTATAAGGGCTTGCCCCTTCAGGATTAGCAGGGAAAAGTGAGTGAATAGGGTTTAAACCGACAAAATGTCCGCCTTTTTCCGCTAATCTCGTGAGAAATTCAGCTAAATCGCCAAAATCACCTATTCCCCAGTTCTGCTCGGAACGGAGCGTATAAAGCTGTAAAATTGCTCCCCAGAGTTTCTTTTTCTCAGCTAATTCGGCTGGCTGAAATGCTCGTTCAGGGCTAATAATGACACGGCAATTTGCATTAACATCGTCAAGGCTAAGTTGGTGATAACCAAGGGGCAAATTATTCGGTAAATGAATAGTATTGCGTTTGCATTTTCCCGTTAAAATCTCACCGCTTTCTAAGGTTAATTGCCACGTTTGCTGTGCTTGATGAGTTTCATCAGCCACAAATAACGCAATAGAAATAGGTTCACCTTGTTTGAATACTTTCACAAAGGGTAAGATTTTCGGACTTTTGGGTGCTCCGAGTAATTTAGCCACCTTGTCATATACACTTGGTTCTGCATAGCAACGGCGACCATGTTCATCAATGAAATAAGGGTTTAAAAATGGGTGAGATTGTTTCATTTTATTGCTCCAAATCTTTTTTATTTCTATTGCAAGTAGATATAGATCTACTTTGCGTTATTGATTAATTTTAAATACTGCAACATTTGTAATTGTCTTCAAACTAATTCTGCCCCCGCTTACGGGGGAAGTACCCGAACAAAAGTTCGGGGTAGGGGGAAACTGGTTTTATTCAATTTAGACACATAAGTATGGAATTAAGAATAGCCCCCTTCGGCTCGCTCTGCTCGCCACTTCCCCCGCAAGCGGGGGCAGAATTTAATAATTTAGCTCCCACGATAAATAGAAATGTCAGTGATCTAAGGGAGATATATATCCACCTTACAAATCCTCTAACCTTTCACACCGCCCGCTGTTAATCCGCCAACTAACCAACGTTGTGCAATAATAAATACCAGCGTAATTGGGATAGCGGATAGAATTGCTGCCGCTGCAAAATCACCCCATAGATAGTTTTGTGGGTGTAAATACTGTTGCATTCCAACGGCAAGGGTATAGTTTTCTACATCACGCAAGAGTAAAGAGGCGACAGGTACTTCAATAATTGATGAAATAAAAGATAGGATAAATACCACCGCTAGAATTGGTACAGACAAAGGCAATAAAATTAAGCGGAAGGTTTGCCAAGGTGTTGCACCGTCAAGGGCTGCGGCTTCTTCCAATGATTTATCAATCGTTTCAAAATAGCCTTTGATTGTCCAAACGTGCATTGCAATCCCACCAAGATAAGCAAAAATAACGCCACCGTGAGTATTTAGCCCTAAAAATGGCACATAGTTGCCTAGGCGATCAAACAATGCGTATAACGCGACAAGAGAAAGCACAGCAGGGAACATTTGGAAAATCAACATACTTTGTAGCAACATTGATTTCCCCGCAAAGCGTAAACGAGCAAAGGCATAAGCGGCAGTCGTTGAAAGAGCAAGGGTAATAATTGCCGTAATGCCAGCGACTTTTACGGAGTTCCAAAGCCATAATAAGACGGGGAACGGTGGCGGCGTTACCGTACCATCTGCATTGGTAACACTAAACCCTAATGCTAATTTCCAGTGTTCAAGTGAAATTTGGCTTGGGATAATTTCGCCAAGGGCTAAGTTACCTGGACGAAGTGAGATCCCTAAAATCATTAACAATGGAAACATAATTAACGCACAAAATACAATCAGGAAAAAATGTGTAGCAAACAAACGTGTTTTCATTGATTTAGGTTGAACAATAGCCATAATATTTTCCTCCCTGTTAATCTTGCTGTAATTTGGTTAAGCGAATTTGGAATAATGCTAAACCGCTCACAAGTAAGAAGATGATCACTGCAATCGCAGCTGCCAAGCCGAAATCTTGAGTTCCGCTACCTTCAAAGGCAATACGATAAGTATAGCTGACTAATAAATCAGTATGTCCTGCTGGCGTACTTGTACCGATCATTGATGGGCGACCTTGTGTAAGTAGTTGAATTAACACAAAATTATTAAAGTTAAAAGCGAAACTAGCAATCATTAATGGCATCAATGGTTTAATGAGTAGTGGCATTGTAATGCGAGTAAAGTTTTGCCATACCGTCGCACCGTCAATCGCAGAGGCTTCATAAAGATCATTTGGGATAGCTTTTAATAATCCCATACAGACGATCATCATATAAGGGTAACCTAACCAAGTATTGACGATCAAAATCATCACTTTAGCCAAGAACGGATCATTAAACCATTCAGGGCGAATGCCAAATAGATTATTTAAAATAAGGTTAATTTCCCCGAAACTTTGGTTGAATAAGCCTTTAAATACTAAAATGGAAATAAAGCCTGGTACGGCATAAGGCAAAATCAATAATAAGCGATAAACCGCTTTACCTTTTAACGGCTCCCACTGTACTAAAGATGCGAAGATCATTCCTAACAGCGTAGTGAAAATGACTGTAAGAAAAGCGAAGGTAACCGTCCAAATAAAGATTTGAATAAAGGGTTTTTGTACGCCTTCATCGCTTAAAATTTTAACAAAATTTTGCCAACCGATACCCACCGTATAACCTGGTTCTAAACGTTTTCCGCTAAAATTCCCTTGTTCATCAATCTGTTGAAAGAAACCAATATCATCGTTCGGTTTATAGCGTTCGCCTGTTTCATTATTGGTTAAAATTTGACTATCACTATCAAAACTAAAGCGGTGGCTTTGTTGTGAAAATTGACGAAGTGAACTCATTGTCAGCATTTCATCATTAGGTAAAATCGCATTGACTGTTTGTAATTGTTGACGATTTTGCGTAATGGTTTTTAATGGTGCAACGTTGCTTTCAGGCAAAAGAGCCACTTCGTCTAATTTCACATCTCCTTTTAATTCGGTAAGTGTAAGCGGTGCGGAAAGATAATTTTTTTGCAATGCACTGTTTTCTAATAAGATTTGAAATTTATCGCTTTCTGCTTCAAGTAATTTGAAATTATAGCGTTCTCCTGAAAAATAGCGTTGAGCTTGTAGCTGGCTGACCACTCTTTCAAAATTAAGTTGGTTAGTCCCACTATAATTGGTGAATGCAATGACAACAGTGCAAACAAGTGGAAATACCACAAAAATACCTACCGCAGAAACACCAGGGAAAAGATAACGCCAGCGATATGCTCGTTCTGAGCTAAATACAAAAATACCTGATGCCACGACAACCAAGGTTAAAAGTGCAAAAAGGATTTCGCCTTGTAGATAAATGGTAAACACTAAATAAAAAGCAATCAGATACAGTAACGCAATGAAAATGCGTTTGCCCCAAAATTGAGTAGTGGAAGTGTGAGTGGAAGTTAGCATTTTATTTTCCTTGTTTTGACGGCGAGTAGGAAATTGCAAGAAATTGATAGAAAGTAACCGCTTGTAATTTTATTCCCCTCTTTAGTAAAGAGGGGTTAGGGGAGATTTGTAGAAAAATAAGATGGTTTTTCTTATCACTTACTTTCTTCGTTAATTACCTATATCAAATCTCCCCCTGCCTCTCTTTTCCAAAGAGGGGAGTTTTTTATTTACTCTTTCTCAATTTTTGCTTGAGCTTCATCAAGAGCAGCTTTAACAGATTGACGACCATTTACTGCACTGTCGATAGCGGCTTTTTCAGCGTACCAGAAACGGCTCATTTGCGGAACATTCGGCATAATTTCACCATTTTCAGCATTCGCCATTGTTGCAGCAATACGAGAATCTGAGGCTAATTTTGCTTGGAAACTCTTTAATGCTACTGCACCAAGTGGCGTATCTTTGTTTACAGTATCTAAGCCATTATCCGTTAAGAGATGATTCTCTAAGAACTCTTTAGCAAGATCTTGGTTCGGGCTTGAGGCATTAACTGCAGCACTTAAAACGCCTACAAATGGTTTACCCGCTTTGCCGTTTAAAGTTGGTAATACCGCAACACCATAATTGATTTTGCTTTTCTCAATGTTTGACCACGCCCAAGGGCCATTGATAGTCATTGCAGTTTCACCCTTATTAAATGAAGCCTCAGCCACAGAGTAGTCTGTATCCGCATTGATTACTTTATTTTTAACAAGATCAACGACAAATTGTAAGCCTTTTTGAGCAGCGTCATTATTTACACCAATGTCTTTCACATCATAGCCTTCAGGCGTTACTTTAAAGGCATAAGCACCTTGTGAAGAAATAATCGGCCAAGTGAAATATGGCTCTGCTAAGTTCCACATAATCGCATTTTTGCCTTTTGTTTTGAGTTCTTTATCTAATTTCTCAATTTCTTCCCACGTTTTCGGCGGAGTTGGTACTAAATCTTTATTGTAAATCAATGAGAGAGATTCAACCGCAATCGGATAGGCAATCTGTTTACCATTATATTTGGTTGCATTCCAACCAATATCTGAGAGTTTTGCTTTAAAGTCTGCACTTGGGTGAACCTCTGCTAATAAACCTGATTGTGCGTAACCACCCATACGGTCGTGAGCGAAAATAATAATATCAGGGCCATCGCCAGTTGATGCTACCTGTGGGAATAATTCTTCTAATTTGCTTGGGTGTTCTACAACAACTTTTACTCCTGTTTCTTGTTCAAATTTTTTACCCACTTCGGCTAAGCCGTTATAACCTTTATCGGCGTTAATCCAAATGTTTAATTGACCTTCAACTAATTTCGCCTGTACGCCTTGTGCTAAACATAATCCTGCAAATACGGCTAATGCTGTTTTGGTTAAGTTTTTCATCGCTTTTTCCTCATTTTAGGTTAAATGAAATTTGACGGTTGCATAATGAAAGATTTGAGATTGGAGTTCATCATCCCCCTCTCTCAACCCCATCAGTTTATTTAGTGATCTATTTCACATTTTTATATCAAAATAAAAAAAGCGTGAAATAGATCACAAAAATATTACTTAAAAATGTGAGCAACCTCACAGAATTTCGTATTTTGAACCCAAAAAGATTTTTAAAATTCAAGCAAAAAATTTTTGCTAAGTATGATTTCAACTGTGCAAAGAATGAGTAATCTTAGCAACGTTGAAATAATAGCAAATGAAGGATAAGTAAAATGGCAAATGTAAGATTAGTGAGTGTCGGAAAATCCTATGGCGATGTACATATCTCAAAAGATGTAAATCTTGATATTAAAGAAGGCGAATTTGTTGTTTTTGTTGGCCCTTCAGGCTGCGGAAAATCCACTTTATTAAGAATGATTGCTGGTTTAGAAGATATTACAACGGGCGATCTCTATATTGGCGAAACACGAATGAATGATGTCCCGCCTGCCAAACGCAATATAGGTATGGTGTTCCAATCTTATGCCCTTTATCCACATTTAAATGTGGCTGAAAATATGTCGTTCGGTTTGAAGTTAGCAGGCAAACAGAAAGCAGAAATTGAACAACGTGTGAATCAAGTGGCAGAAATCTTACAACTTGCACACTTATTGCAACGTAAACCGAAAGAACTCTCTGGCGGACAACGCCAACGTGTTGCGATTGGTCGAACCTTAGTTTCTCAGCCAGAAGTTTTTTTACTTGATGAACCGCTTTCTAACTTAGATGCCGCCTTGCGTGTACAAATGCGAGTAGAGATTTCTAAGTTACATAAAAAGCTAGGTAGAACAATGATATACGTTACCCACGACCAAGTTGAAGCAATGACACTTGCCGATAAAATCGTGGTATTACAAGCGTTAGGAAACAACACTCAAATTACCACCAATGTGGCTCAAATTGGTAAACCCTTAGAGCTCTATCACTACCCTGCTAACCGCTTTGTTGCAGGCTTTATCGGTTCACCGAAAATGAATTTCTTACCTGTAAAAGTCATTGATACAAAAGCAGATGGTGTAAAAATTGAGTTACCAGATTCAACACACCTGAATTTCTGGATTCCTGTGGATAGTACAGGTGTGAAAGTAGGCGATAACCTTTCTCTTGGTATTCGCCCAGAGCATCTTTTGCCTTGTGATCAAAGTGAAGTTTGTATCACAGGCACCGTAAAAGTGGTGGAACAACTTGGCAATGAAACCCAAGTTCACGTTGAAATGCCACCAATTAAACAGAGCCTAGTTTACCGCCAAAATGATATTGTGCTTGTGGAAGAAGGAGAGCAAATGTCCATCGGCATTAATCCAAATCGCTGTCATCTATTCAAAGAAGATGGCACAGCGTGCAAGCGGTTATTTAAAGAATTGGGTGTATAGTGTGGAACGAGATAAAGTGGTCTAATGACTTAATTTACAAGTTAAAATAATTTGCAAAACCATAATTGTCTTTATATTATGGATGAGTTTTATTCTCATTAAAATATAAAGGAAACTTTTGTATGTTAAAAACTTTTAAACTCGGAGCAATTGCACTTTCATCTTTACTCGCATTTAGCTCAACAGCTTATGCGGCACCTGTAGAGTTTACTGATATTTTAGACCGTAAAGTAACGGTTGATGTACCAGCTAAACGAGTTGTTCTTGCCTTTAACTATCAAGATTATATGGCTGTAGCAGGTGTAAAATCATTTGATAATGTGGTTGGTTTTTCTAAAGCTGTATGGACGGATTGGGCTCCTGCAAGTTGGGCTGAATTTAGTAAAGCCGTACCACGTTTGAATGAATTGGAAGATGTAGGCGAAGTTGAAGTCGGTACGTTTTCTGTTGAAAAAATCCTGGCATTAAAGCCTGATGTAGTAGTGATGGCAGATTGGCAATATAAAGCCCTAGATTCTGACCTAGAACCATTAGAAAAAGCGGGTATTCCTGTAGTTGTTATTGACTATTTAGCCCAAACTGTCGAGAAACACGTTAAATCTACTGAAATTATTGGTTTAGTGACAGGCAACGAAACAAAGGCAAAAGAGCTTAATGAAGAATACAAAGCCATTGTAAAAGATATTCAAGATCGTATTGCTAAAGCAAACCCAGCTAAGCCAAAAGTGTATGTTGAATTTGGTAATAAAGGCCCTAAAGAACATAGTTTTACTTTCGGAAAAAGTATGTGGGGTGCAATGCTTAACTTAGTGGGGGCTGATAATATTGCTAAAGAAGCAGTAGAATTTTATAGCCCGATTAACCCTGAATTAGTGTTAGCTGCAAAACCAGATGTAGTTATTATCAGTGGTCGCGAAACCGAGTTGAAGAAAAATCCTGAAGCAATGGTAATGGGCTTTAGTATTGAGGAAAGTGAAGCAAGAAAACGTTTAAACGGCTTTAAAGATCGTTCAGGTTGGAGCGAACTACCTGCAATTAAATCTAACCGTTTATATGGAGCTTACCACGCAAACTCTCGTACGCTTTCAGATAGTGCTTCAATCCAATTCGTAGCAAAAGCTGTTTATCCAGAGCTATTTGCGGATCTAGATCCAACTAAGACTTATTTAGAGTTTTATCGTAAAAATCTTCCAATTGTTCCACAAGGCACATTTTATCTCTATCCAGAGAGCAAATAATGAGCAATACTGTTGAACAGATTATTCAGAGCCAACGTGCGTTAGAGCGTAAACGTTGGCTCGTTATTATTACTTTTCTTGTTATTAGCTTTATTGGGCTTGTATTCGATATTGTAACAGGTCCTTCAATGCTCCCTATTGAAGACGTGGTTAAAGCATTATTGCGTTTAGATAATGTTGAAACCACAACAAGTGTTATTGTCTATGATCTCCGCTTACCAATGGCATTGATGGCATTAGTCGTAGGTGCTGCACTTGGTGTTGGTGGAGCTGAAATCCAAACACTGTTAAATAACCCAATGGCAAGTCCCTATACTTTAGGCTTAGCTGCAGCAGCAGGATTGGGGGCATCAACCGTCATTGCTTTTGGTGGTTTTGGTTTACCTCTTGGATTTGCTGTACCTGTTGGGGCATTTATAATGACAATGGTTGCATCAGGTATTCTTTTTATTTTTGCATCTTTACGTCGTTTTAGTTCAGCGATGCTTGTTTTAGTTGGGATTGCATTACTATTTTTATTCCAATCATTACTTTCGTTAATTCAATTTATTTCTGCCCCAGAAATTTCCCAGCAAATCTTATTTTGGCTATTTGGTAGCTTAACCAAAGCGACTTGGGAGAATTTAGGCATTGCAACTGTAGTAACCTTTATTAGTGTAATATTACTTTCAAAAGATGTATGGAAACTAACCGCTTTACGTTTAGGGGAAGAAAGGGCATTAAGTTTGGGTATCAATTTACAGATGCTACGCTTAAAAACCTTAATTATTGTGGCAGTAATGACCGCAACAGCAATTAGTTTTGTAGGAATTATCGGATTTATTGGCTTAGTTGCACCACACGTTGCAAGAATGCTACTAGGAGAAGATCAACGTTTCTTCTTACCCGGAGCAATGCTTGTTGGAGCAGCCTTTTTATCCATTGCATCGGTTCTTTCTAAAGTGATCATTCCCGGAGCGTTATTCCCAGTTGGGATTATTACATCTTTTGTGGGAGTACCATTCTTCTTTTGGATTGTCTTAACTAAGCGTGGTGGTTAAATGTTGCAATTAGAAAATTTAACAATCCAAGGAGGAGCACAATACGTTGCGAATAATATCAACTTAACCCTTAAAAAAGGTAAAGTTTATACTGTACTTGGCCCAAACGGGGCAGGTAAATCGTCAATGATTAAAACTATTTTTGGCGAAGTAACTTATCAGGGTGCTATTCGTTATGATAATGAATTATTATGTAAACGTAATTTATTAAATTGGCGTAAACGAATTGGCTATATGCCTCAAGATACTCAGGTAGAAGCGTCTCTTACCGCCTTGGAAGTGATTCTGCTTGGTCGATTAGATGCTTTACATATGCACATTGGTGATGAGCTTCTTCAGGAAGTTGCACAGCTAATGGATAAATTAGGTATTGCTCATCTTGCTCATAAAGATGTAATGCGTTTGAGTGGCGGACAACGCCAAATGGTAATGTTTGCACAAGTATTATTGCGAAACCCTGAAATTTTAATGCTAGATGAGCCTGTCAGTGCATTAGATATGCATCATCAAATCAATTTATTGGAACACGTTTGCAATTATACTCGAGAGAATAATCTAATTACCTTAATGGTATTACACGATCTAAGCCTTGCTGCACAATTTTCCGATTGTGTTATTTTACTTGGTGAAGGCAAAGTTCAAGGTTTAGGAAATGCTCAACAAGTATTACAGGCGGATATTATTAGCCGTTTGTATAAAGTTAATATAGAGATTTTATACGATAGCACAGGTTCGCCTGTTATTCGCCCTTTACGTAAATGTTTGTCAGCACAATGTTGTTTATATTCGGAGAATGAATAATGAAAAAAATCTTAATTACTACTCTAATGGCAATTTCAAGTTCGGCTTTTTCGGCTCATCACGAAGTGAAAATGTTAGATACGGGTAAAGAAGGTGGAATGGTGTTTGAACCTGGTTATCTAAAAGTAGAAGTGGGTGATACCATAACCTTTAAAGCGACTAATAAAGGGCATTGGGTGCAAAGTCGAGCTATACCAGAAGGTGCGGAAAAATTCTTATCTAAAGAGAATGAAGAGCTTACTTTAACCCTAACGCAAGAGGGTGTATATGTTTATGTTTGCCCACCACATCGAATGATGAATATGAGTGGTGTTATTCAAGTCGGAAACCCTGTCAATAAAGAAGCGGCACAAGCCGAAGTGGATAAATTAGAAAAACGAGCAACCCAAAATAAAGGGCGTTTAGCTGAATATATGGCACAAGTAAAATAAATCTATCATAAACAATATCCCCTTTGTAAAAGGGGATCCAGACTGATGACAAACCCC